>DAOVZA010000020.1 GCA_030635405.1 Desulfocapsa sp. | reverse complement strand
TTCTGATATAACCATACTTCATAGTGCTCTCTACCAGACAAACGACCTCATCTCTCTTCATGGTCCCATGCTCACCACCCTTTCAACTATAAGCAATGAAAGTCTACAGCGTTTCTATGCAAGCCTTACCGGTAATTGGGATAAGGCCATAACAGAGAGAAATGTTGAAGTGTTACGTGATGGGCCACCAGTTCAAGGGAATCTCATAGGCGGTAATCTCTGTAGCCTGTTAAGTATCCTTTCCACTAGTATAGATAATGACTGGAGCGATGCTATCCTTTTTATAGAAGACGTTGGAGAACCCCTCTACAAAATAGATAGAATGCTCACTCAACTCTGGCATTGTGGAAAGTTAAATCAACCTGCAGGAATTATATTAGGGGATTTTTCAATCAGTGATGAGATGGATAGTCTTGAGAAAATACGTTTTCATGAAGAGATATGGAAACGATTGCTTGAACTCACAGAATCTGCTGGAATGCCTGTGTGGGGAAATTTTCCGATAGGCCACGGTAAGGATAACATCACCCTTCCCCACGGTGCAGATACATTAATGGACAGTAATAATGTCAGACTTTCTTTTACTTAATGTATTCAGACCTGCTTGTTTAAAATCCAATCCACAGCTTCTGAAAGATCGTCAGCTTTAAAATCCGGCTGTATCGTTTGCTCTGGGCCAATGTATTGTTCATCCCCTCTTCCATATCCTGTTCGGACCAGAATAGATGTTGCTCCACAGTTTGCTGCTGTTTTGATATCAGACCATCTATCTCCAACAACATAGGACTTTTCAGGGTCAAGATTCATCTCTTTTGCTGCCTGAACGATTAATCCCGGTTTAGGTTTGCGACAATTGCACTCTTCTCTAAAACGTTCTTCTTTGGCTTCAGGATGATGCGGACAGTAGTATATACCATCGACGTGCGCCCCAACCTCTTCAAGCAGTTTGTTCATCTTCTCATGGACAGCAACGAGAAGTTCTTCAGGAAAATACCCACGTGCAAGACCGGATTGATTACTGATAACAACCACAGGAATACCTGCATCATTGAGCTTTTTTATGGCCAATGCCGCACCAGGTAAAAGTTGGAAACGACAGGTGTGGTTAATATAGCCCATCTGTTCATTAATAGTTCCATCACGATCAAGAAATACTGCGGGCTGCGGAGTACTGTTTTTAGATGTCATAATTGTTTATCCGTTTTCGATACGGTTTTCAGAAAGAATCTTTTCAAGATCTTCAAAAACATCTGTGGAACTGATCGATTCAAGGCAGTTCAAATGTCCTTCAGGACAATGTGTCTGCATACATGGACTGCATTCCATTTCACGACGCACAATGATAGCATTTTTTGAATAGGGCCCGGTGGCAATATGGTCAGTTGAACCAAATATTGCGACACTAGGCGTTCCAAGTCCAGCTGCCACATGCATAAGTCCTGAATCATTTGTTACAAATGCATCACAACAGTCAATGAGTGCCATGGCTTGTTTCAGGCTGGTCTTACCTGTCATATCAAGTACATGATTTGGAGTATGTATTGAAAACTCTCGGATTTCTTGAGCAGCCTTTGTGTCAACATCCGTTCCAAACACCATTATAAGGCAACCTGTTTCTGCATATTTATGAGATATTATTGCGGCAAGTTGGGCAAACTTTTCGACAGGCCACCGCTTGGCCGGACCAAAAGCAGCTCCAGTGTTAAAGCCGATAACAGGTACGGAATCATCACTATTTCTGATCGCTTTTAATTCGAGATCTCCAGGAATAACCTCAATTTCATTCACATCATCAAGCATCGAAACATGGCTGTGGTAACAAAAGAAATCGACAAAATTCCGGGCCCATAATTTCAAGTCATCATCGAGTGGCAATCGTAAATGATCAGACCCGATATTCAAGCCAAGTTGTGCCAGAATATCCTGATAATAGTGAACCTGATGCCTCTTTTTAATGCCATCACTTATTGTTACACCATGAGTAAGAAGCACTCCCCTGCCGTCACGGTTATACCCCGCGCGAATCGGGATCCCTGCCATTTTCACAACAAAGGCTGCTTCAAAGGCGTTTTGCAGGAGAATAGCAGCATCAAAGTTCTTTTTTTTAAGATCTTTGGCGAGCTTTAATGGGCCTTTAACTTTTCCTTCGTAGAGATCCTTTTTATCGTAACTAATGATTTTGTCCACATCAGGACTCATACTGAAGATATCAGCAATCCAGGGTACTGCAAGCATTGTGATTTCAGCATCTGGAAAGTTTTTACGGATACTGTGTACAGCAGGAGTAGTCATCACAGCATCTCCAATCCAGTTAGTAGCACGGATCAGTATTTTTTTAGGATTTTGCTCAAGTAAAGACGCCTTAGAAGACATAGCCAACCTCAGAAACAGTTTGAGAATATAATTTAAACGTCATCACGTCTCTAATCAGTTAATAACTCTGCAAGTTGCTGCTGAGCAAATTCGATATCAGGATCAAGTGACAGTGCAAGAGTTAAGAAATGGATAGCCTCATCATTATTGCCAAGCTTTCGATGATTAACCCCAAGGTTTGCATAATCCATGGAAGATGAGGGATTAAGTTCAACAGCCTTTTCAAAACTTTCTACGGCCTTTGCGTACTCTTCCTGTTTAAAAAAGCAAACTCCCATGGTGTTATGGATATCAGGACGCTCCAGATCTTCGTCCAAACCTTTCTGGAGTATAATAAGCGCCTCATCATAGTTACCAAGATCTCTCAAACACAAGCCCATATAAGAATAGACATATGGAAGATCTTCCTGTTCGGGATTAAGCTCCAGGGCTTTGTTAAAATGAAGAAGAGCAATTTCTGCCTGACCATTTTCATACAGATTTTTACCTCTATAGAAATCAAGGTAATACGCTTCAGGAATCAAGCCCTCAAGTCTTGCCAGTCGTTCATCAAGAATATTTGGATCAGCTACTCTTTCCATAAGCAATTTTGAAGCAAAAAGACCAACATCATGAATCATTGATCGTTCACGGAAATGAGCACCGGGAATAATGGTATAGATAGCTGGAATTTTCAAATCAGGATGAGCAACATCCAACATAAAGGTATCCATTCCCTTTTCTGCAAGTGCATCAACACAGTTATCAACTTCTTTTTTAATGTTTATATCACCAAGATTGGCAATATCCTGAATTTTAATTTCTAAACCACTTTTGGCAACATGATCAACTTCTTTCATCGCTAGAGGTTTAGGCAAACCAGATGCTATATAATTTGAGCCACTATTAAAATCACCTGCAAGTTGGGCAACTTCCGTAACCGCACGAATTAATGCTTTTTCAGGGTCTGGGGTAGTACCTGCTGTGTATACAATTTCACTCTTTTCAGGAAAAGACGATCTGTCAATTGCAAGAGCTGCAACGGTGCATATTCCGGTATCAAGTGTGAAATCGTTGAGATACAGATCAATCCCATTTTTTTTGAAAATATTAAGGAGTTCTTTTGCAACAGGATCGCTAACAGAGGCATGATCTATTAAAGGAGTTTTTGTTTTTTTATGGGTAACAAGTGCACAAACATGTCTTTCAACAATCTCACATATCCCCTGTAATGCAGCCTCTTCATAGGAATTCCCTGCAGAAGGCCCATTAAATTCATTAATGGCAAAAAACCAGGAAAATGGCATGAGAACATCTTCATTATTCCTTAAGTTTGTTGCCCAAGTCCACTGCATAGGTATTCCCTGAAGAACCTCCTCTAAAAATGCAGCGTCATGTTTTTCATCGTGTACTGATTGTAAAAGATATTTAGTATCGAGAACTGGATATCCTTTTTCACGCATTTCCTGATAGTCACCTTCAATAAAATTATCAGGATTACTCTTAAATGTAAAAAAAGAGAAACGTTCAGCAAGTTCCATACATGCTGAAGCCTGCGCCTGTATGGCTGATGCCCCTTTACCCATCTGTTTTTTCGTACCCGTCATGGCTCTTGCGTCTTCACCACAAACAGAAAAATAGACAGGAATTCCAAGGCGTCCATTATCAATCCTTTTGACTTCTTTTAAGATGTCAAGATTGAGGTGGTCGAGTTTGTCTTTAAAGCGGGCCACTGTTTCTTCAGGTGAGATAGCCTTATCCTGATCCATCGTATAGGTTTTCAGACAATCTTGAAGGCGGATTACTTTTTTTATCATTTAGAAAGCTCTTAACAGGGTTAGTATCTTACATTAGATACTTGGTAGGGAAATATATTTTAAGTGGGATACTATACAGAAATTAACCTGAATTTGCAAAGAATGGGTATTTTGAAAAGAGAGTATGCTATGACACAAGAAGTGGCTGTAAACGTTCTTCCCATGAACCGTTACCAAAATATATATCAACATCTCTGGACAAATCATCAGCAATGGTCATTTTCAATAGAAGTCGAGACTCAGGGATAAGAGAACCTGCGATTTCAGACCATTCAATAACGCAAAGCCCTGAAAGATAAAAATATTCCTCGAATCCGAGATCTTCAACCTCGACCTCATCAGAAAGACGATAAAAATCAAAATGATATAAGGGGAGTCTTCCTGGATATTCCTGTAAAATTGAAAAAGTGGGGCTGGTAACATAACAGGAAGACGGCACATCAAGACCTTTTGCTATTTCCTGTGTAAGCGCTGTCTTACCGGCACCTAAATCCCCACTCAAACAGATAACATCTCCAGGAAGTGCCAGTCGGGCAAGAAGAGATGCAAATCTACTGGTTTCCTCAAGAGAGTTGAGACGAATTTTAGAGATGGTCATATGAATTTACGATCTTTATTGAAGGTAAATATAATTGAGGTACCCATCTCAGGTCTGGAATTAACCTCAAATTTACCACAAAGAATTTTCATTCTTTCAGCCATGGCCTGTAATCCTATGCCCCTGGCCTTTCCTGTGGATTTGGATATCTCATCAACATCAAAGCCACAGCCATTGTCATGAACGGCAAGTACTATTCCATCATTTTCCACTCTTGCATAAATCTGCACATTACTCGCGTCTGAATGTTTGATGACATTATTAAGGGATTCCTGGAGAAGGCGATAGAGATGTCTCTGTTCTTCAACTTTAAAAAATAGCCCGATTTGTTCCATGTTAAGATCGACTTTCACATCGGCATGCTCCAAAAAGCCACTGATAAGGCTTTCAAAAGCTGCATCAACGCCTAGTTGATCAACCATTATGGGCCACAGTTCACGGGACAAACTTCTTACATTTTCAATTTGCATATTTACAAAATGCCTTAACTCATTGAGCCCTTCTATAATTTTATCTTTATCACATGTATTATCTCGATGCAGGTTGTTTTCCATGCTACGTATCTGCAATTTGAGTGCTGCCAGAGATTGTCCAAATTCATCGTGTAATTCCATTGCTAATCGACGTCGTTCATCGTCTTGCGCAGTAATCAACATGGCAGAGAGATCACCAAGTCGTATTTTTGATAAACGAAGTTTTTCGTCGGCTATTTTGCGCTGGGTTATGTTACGGATCATTGAGCCTACTACGCGCTCACCATCCGACAAATCAATACAGAAAAAATTCATCTCCATATAGAGATAACCCTGATTTTTTTTTCTTATTCTAACTTCTCGTGGATGTGATGTTTGATTGGTATCAAGTAGCGTTGAAATCTCTCTATTAACTTCCTTACGATCAGCAGGATGTATTGCTTTGCCTAGAAATTTTTCTTTAAAATCTTCCTCTTCATAATCAAGTAGGGTTTTTAAAGCTGGATTTGCATAAATACCTTTTCCTGAAATTGTAAAAATTATTATAATATCCTGACTTGCCAGGGTAAATTTCCTGAATCGCTCTTCACTTTCCCGAAGTGATTTCTCTAGTATTTCCCTTCTTCTGACATCCCTCTCAAGTGCGCTATTTAACTCAACTAACTTCTCATTGGACTGTCTAAGATTCCTGTTTTTTTGGGCTAATTCATCTGTTAATGAAATGTTTTCTTTCTTTAACAAATAGAGAGCCTTTGCTCTCTCGATGGTTTGCCTTAACTCATTGGTGTCCCATGGTTTTAAGATGTATTGATAAATCCTTCCAAGATTGATGGCATCAAGGACATAATCAACTTTCGTATGTGCAGTGAGAAGAACCCGGATAGGATCAGGATCGATATCATATATATTACTGAGCATCTCAGTGCCGTTAATACCTGGCATGCGCTGATCAGAAATAACCATGCCGATATCCTCATTTTCCTTAAAACAACGTAAACCTTCTTCACCGGAACTAGCCGTGATAATCTCGTAGTTGTCCTGGAAAATCATCCTGAAATTAAGCAGGTTAATTTCTTCATCATCTACAAATAATATCTTAAAGGGATTCATGAGGTATACACCTTAATTTCCTGTTAACGTATTCTTAGATGGTTTATCCCACCAAGTCATAAGAAGTTGAAAATGATTGTAGTATAATGGCAGCACATCAGGACTATTAAATTTATCATGATACACCAATCTGTGGACATTGAGATACCAGTTTGGGACAAGATAGTATCCATACCATAGTATCCGATCCAAGGCCTTGCATGCAGCGGTCAGTTCATCCTGTGTTTTTGCGTAGATTATTTTATCCACCATGACATCAACCACTGGATTTTTGATCCCCGCATAATTCTTGGATCCTGGATGATCAGCCGATTCAGAATGCCAGAAGTTTTTCTGTTCGTTCCCTGGAGATAGAGATTGCCCGTATACCTGAACAATCATATCAAAGTCAAACTTCTGGACACGATCAGTATACAACGCAGGATCAATCGTTCTGTAATCAACCTGCATACCGAGTTTTTTAAGATTATTGACATAGGGTGCCATTACTCGTTCAAAGGAGGGTGAAACAAGTAAAATCTCAAATTTAAAGGAACTCCCCTGCTCATTTTGCAGAGTACCGTTTTTTATTGTCCAACCAGCTTCCTGAAGAAGTTTTTTGGCCTTTCGCAGGTTACCACGCACGCCACCCTTAGAATTTGAATCGGGAGCAAGCAAAGGGGTTGTGAAAATTTCTTGAGGAAGTTTATCCTTAAACTCAGTAAGATATGACAACTCGAGACCAGTTGGTAATCCGGTCGCGGCAAGATAAGAATTACTAAAATAAGAATTACTACGACTGTATTGATTGTAAAAAAGTGACTTATTGGTCCACTGAAAGTCAAAGGCAAGCCCGAGAGCTTTACGAACTTTTAAATCCTTAAATATGGGTTTACGCATGTTCATTAAAAAACCCTGCATTCCTGCATTATTCTGATGAGGAAACCGTCTTTTAATCAAGGTTCCATCATCAAAATGTTTTCCGACCATATCTCTTGCCCATTGCTTGGCAATATTCACCATCATAAAATCAAATTCCCCAGCCTTAAATGCTTCAACGGCGACTATCTGATCTTTATAATTATTCACAACTATGGAATCAAAGTTGTACATTCCTTTACGTACAGGATGATTCTTTGCCCAGTAATCAGGGTTTTTTTTGTAGCTAATAGATTTCCCATGATTAATCTTCTCGACAACATAGGGACCAGAGCCAATGGGGACATCCATGGCAGCTTCAGAACCAAATGGATGTTTTGTGTAAAATGCTTTGGACAGCACAGGAATTTGTGCTGTTATCATATGAAGTTCGCGGTTAACACGATTGAAAACAAACTTAATTCTGTGGGAATCGAGGATCACAGCCTCTTTAATGTCTTGATAATAATAGGGATAGAACGGATGAACTTTATCACTTTTAAAGGTATCCAGTGAAAATTTCACATCATCAGGACTGACACTGCTGCCATCTGAAAACCTGGCATTTTCATCAATGGTAAAGATCATGGAAAGACGATCCGGGGCGAGTTCGATATCCTTTGCAATCAACCCATACTCAGCAAAAGGTTCATCAAGTGACCCTACAGCCAACGGCTCAAAAACAAACATTTCAAGCCCAAAAGGAGCTGTCCCCTTCAATGTGAAAGGATTCATTTTGTCAAAGCTTCCATTGTCGTGCAGGAGAAGCTTTCCGCCTTTTAAGGCATCATCGGAGACATATTCAAAATTCTTAAAATCAGGGCCGTATTTAAGCTTACCGTCAATGGAAATACCATGGGCTGCAAGGGAAACTGTGCAGCTATAAAGTAAGAGAAAAAAAAGTAGTACAAATGAAAAGAGCTTGGGCATGAGCATTTCTCCGGTAACAATAAATTCTTATACGACTAATATGGTGCCAGGGCGCGTGTTCTAATTGATTATTACTGGCAACAGTATCATTTTTGAGGTAATATGTCAGGCTTTCCAAGTAAATCATATGCAGATTAGCAGCAAAAGGCAGTAAAATTCTTCAATCTTCAAACAGGAGTATGTTCATGGGAAAAACAATTACCCAAAAAATATTTGATGCTCATTTAAGGGACACCCCAACACCTGAAAACATGGTGCTTGACCTGGATGCAGTACTCTGTCACGAAATTACCACCCCAATCGCCATTATGGATTTAATGGAAAAAGGGATGGACAGAGTTTTTGATCCTGACAAAATTAAGGCTGTTATTGACCATGTTACACCTGCAAAAGATTCAAAAACTGCAATGCAGGGTAAGATCATGCGTGAATGGGCAAAACGTCAAAATATAAAAGATTTTTTTGATATTGGTGATAATGGCGTCTGCCATGCACTCTTTCCTGAGAAAGGTTTTATCCGCCCTGGTTATACTGTGATCATGGGTGACTCTCATACCTGTACTCACGGTGCCTTTGGAGCATTTGCAGCTGGAGTTGGAACAACTGACCTTGAAGTTGGAATATTGAAAGGTGTGTGTACATTTCGCGCTCCTGTTTCCATGAAGATTGAAATATCCGGTAAACTGCAAAAAGGCGTCGTTGCCAAAGATGTAATTCTGACAATCATTAAAAAAATCACAATGAATGGCGCAACGGACAGGATAATTGAATTCACAGGCCCTCTTGTTGATAGCATGAATATGTCATCACGAATGACTCTTTGCAATATGGCTGTTGAAGCTGGCGCAACCAGCGGACTCTGTTACCCCGATCGTGTTACAGCTGAGTACCTCTGGCCTTTCATCAAAGATGACTACACAACCATTGATGAGGCTGTCTCAGAATTCACAAAATGGCATTCTGATCCAGATGCTGAATATGCTGAAATTATTAGTCTTGATGTTTCTGAAATTGTCCCCCAGACAACCTTTGGATATAAACCTGACAATGTTAAAGATATTAAAGAAATGGAAGGAACTCCAGTTGATCAGGTTTACATAGGATCCTGCACCAATGGTCGTATCGAGGATTTACGACAATCTGCAGAAATTCTCAAGGGGAAAAAACTGGCTGAAGGTGTCAGAGGAATTGTCACTCCTGCTACACCTACCATTTATTCACAGGCTCTTGAGGAAGGTATCATTAAAATTTTCATGGATGCTGGCTTCTGTGTTATGAACCCTACATGCGGTGCCTGTTTAGGAATGAGTGCAGGAGTTCTGGCAAACGATGAAGTCTGTGCTGCCACCACCAATCGTAATTTTAATGGCAGGATGGGAAAAGGCGGCATGGTCCACCTCATGAGCCCAGCATCAGCCGCTGCTACTGCCATCAACGGAACAATCAGTGATCCCAGACAATTTCTTGCATAATAGAGGTAACTAGATATGAAAACATTTGGAGGTCCTGCAGTACTGCTGGACAGAAATGATATAAACACCGATGAGATTATCCCAGCTAAATATCTCACTGAAATTACAAAAATTGCACTCAAACCCCATTTACTTGAAGATTTATTGCTTGATGGCCAAGCTTTTGATTCTCATTCAGAAGAGATGGAAAATGCAAAAGTTGTAATCACCAAAGCGAATTTTGGTTGCGGATCATCACGAGAGCATGCTGTATGGGCTTTTGAGGTAAATGACATTAATGTTGTAATCGCATCGAGCTTTGCCAGAATATTCAGGCAGAATATGTTTAATTGCGGAATCCTTGCCATGGAGCTTTCCGAAAAAGATATTGAAGCCGTTTTTGCAATGTCAGGGAATATCAATACTGCTGTTGATATGGATGAGGAGAAAATAACACTGACTTCTGATGATTCTGCTCAGGATCCATTAACCTGTTCTTTCTCATTAAATGCTTATGACAAGAATCTCGTAAGTGCCGGAGGTTGGCTTGCCTTTGCTGAGGCTAATTACTAGATCATTCTGAACAAAAAAAGGGGCTCATGATATATGAAAATCATGAGCCCCTTTTTTATTTATTGTTTTGTATCGAATACTACAATCCAATTTCCTGTAGTTTATCAATCAGTTCCTGTTGTTCATCACTAAGTTCAGTGGGAATATCAACTCTTATTTTTACATACAAGTCCCCACGACCACTATTCGAACCAGTTGGTAATCCATGCCCCTTAAGTCTTAACTTGGCATCTCCCTGAATCCCGGCAGGAACATTAACTTTAAATTTCTTCCCTTCCAATGTTGTAACATCAACTTTACCGCCAAGGCAGGCCTGACTATAAGGAATATTTTTTTCAAAAATAAGATTATCGCCATCTCTTTCGTAGCTTTTGTGCCTTGCTACCGCGACCTTTAAAAACAGATCTCCAGCCATTCCACCGTTAGGTGATTGTCCACCCTTTCCTTTGAGACGAAGCTTCTTACCAGTTTCGATTCCCTTTGGTACCTTTACATTAACATCCTGATTTGCACCATTGCTTCTTAGAGAAATACTTTTTTCTGCTCCATTTAAAACATCTTCCAGAGTGACGGAAAGTTGATAGGTTACATCTTGTCCTTTAGCTGGTGGCTGACAACCTCCTCCACCACAGCCACCACTAGCCTGTTGACCAAAGATTGAACCGAAGCCTCCTCCGCCTCCACCACCCATTGTAGATCTGAAAGTAGTACCACGACTGCCACCTCCTCCAAATCCAAACTGGTTCAGAATATCATCCATATTGAAATTTCTGAAGATATCTTCCTGAGAATACCTTTGATGAAAATCTGTGGAGCCATAGGTATCATATTGCTGTTTCTTTTCCGCATCTGAAAGTACAGCATATGCTTCACTTATTTCTTTGAATTTTTCCTCAGCAGCCTTATCCCCTTTGTTTTTATCAGGATGATACTTTAAAGCTTTTTTTCGATAAGCCTTTTTGATCTCCTGGGGAGATGCTCCTTTGGCCAGTCCCAATAATTCGTAATATTCCATATATTTTCTCAAAACATAATGTTAAACATAAGCTATCAGATGGAAGATATTTTCAAAAAAATGATCTCGATACAAGAAAATATCCTATTTATTTGTAGTGAACAATAGGAACAGCTATGGCAGCAGTCAAGGGAGCCAGACAAAATCATTTCAATCACACAAAAAAGGTTTTTTCAATCTTCGTCCCTACACTCCTCCTCCCGAAAGGATATTTCACCCATAAGTTCAATATTTGGCAAGCGTTTTAACCGCCAAGACAAGTAATTTGATAGCAACATACTTATCTTTTACATGAAGTAATTGATATGGTCGAACGTGGTAAGGACAGTGCCTTAGAAGAGAGCTTTGCTGATTCGTTTCTGCGGAGCGGTTTAGTTCAAACACTGTTATTCAATGAAACCCCGTACTATTTGTTTATCATTGAATAGCAGTCTTAACTCTTGAGATATTTTTTTCGAGAGAATTTGGTAATCACCAAACCAGTTTTTATAATTTCCAATTAGGGTTCATCTTTTATCAACGCAATGATACATTACTAGTTATTTATTAAATATTTGTCTTGAATTTCCTTCAACTTTCCGTTTTTATTCATCTTATTAAAAGATTTCCTCAATGCACTCACAATTTCAGGAGGAGTGTTTTTATTAAGTGCTAAATAGAATTTCAGTGAGCCATCTGCTAGCCATGCCTTTTCAAAGGAAGATGAAGGAACACCTTGTTTTTTAGCGAGAAATACAAGGGAGTAATCTAGTATATCAGTCAGGTCAATACGCCCACCGATTAGCATTTCCACATTTCTTGTTATCGTTGCGGCCTCATGCGGTATGACACCATGAGACACTAAGTTTTCCTTTGAAGCACCATCTCTTAGACTGATAACTGAATATTTCTTTACATCCTCCCATGAATTAATAACAATATCGGTTCGGCTTTTCAGCTTATACAAATATATATTTCGATCACTCACAGGGCCAATCCAATGAAACAAATCCTCTCGCTCTGGCGTTCGTGTTACGGAATAAAGCAATGTGTTAGGATTCTTTTTTGTTTCCTTCAAAGCTCGAGCCCAAGGAGCTATAAACCATTTTTCTACTTGAACGGATGACTC
>DAOVZA010000192.1 GCA_030635405.1 Desulfocapsa sp. | reverse complement strand
GCTCTTGCCAATCGATTCTCTCCGCAGCTTGATTTTGAAATTTCACAAAACCGTTTTTTAAACAAAAAATACCCACTGGAAGACCTATACGACGATTCCTCCTATGCAGATAATGAGGACACGACAGAATGGAGTTTTGATCTTGACATCCCCCTTTATCGTCGTCCTCTCTCGCTATCGGTTGATGTTGCAAAAATTGAATACGATCTGACAATTAATAACCTCGAAATCAAAACCCTTGAACTAGATTCACTGCTCCATGAGTTGCTTGGACAATACATGGTTGCTTCGTATAAGTTACACAATCTTGGAAACTCTATTCTGGTCTCCAATGAGCATGTAGACAAAATCCAACGAGGGTATGATCTCAGGGACCAAACCAAACTGGCACTGCTGAGAGCTCAGGCAAATCTAAAAGAACTGGAAGCCAGAAAAGACCTCAATGAGCAGAGGCGTGACACAGCTTTCCGGGCACTTCTTGATTATACAGCAATCCCTGAGAACGATCCTCTCTGGCACTGGCTGAATGAGCTTCTTGATGGTGAAAAACGAACAGCAGGATGTATCAATAGTTTTTCATCGCTGAATTCAAGCACAAAAAAAATGCAGCCCTTTCTATCCAAAGACGCAACAGATGAAACCCTGCGTGATTTTTTTATAGACAACAGTTTTCTCTATAAAGAAATACTCCTGGAACGAAATCTTGGAAAAACAAAAGCAAAAAAATATACCCAGCAGGAATGGCCGGCACTGTTTCTACGTGGAGAATTTGACAGAAAGGGGGACACCAGATTCAACGACTACGAAGGCGAAGGATCTGTTGGCCTTGTTCTTAGCATACCACTCTTTAGTGGAGGAACACTATTCAGCACCTCTAAAACAGAGGATAATGCAGCAAGAATTTCCTCAATAGAAGAATATTCAGCTATTCTCAAACAACTCAATTCAATCAATAACAAGAAAAAAACCATAACCAGCCTTCAGAGCATATTCGAAAAGCAACAGATTCACCTGCAGCAACAACAGGAGATAGTAACGCTTTCCCTAAAATCCTATCAAATAAAACAAACCTCCATGCAGGATTTACTCACAAGTAAGAACAGGCTGATCGATGCAAAAAACCTCCTTATGCAGACAACTGTGGATCTTGGGATCCTCCTTCGACAATTCGCCTGGGAACTCGGCACTCCGTTTCCAGGTCCACCTATTCCAAATCAAGAATGATCAAATGAGTTTTCAGACAAACTATTCTACTCCCGCCATCTAACACACTGTGAGAACAGTCAATCAGCACAATATTTCATTCTAAAAACACTTCACATTTGTAAATTCCTGTGATTAAATATTAATACTTACAGGCCGTGTTTACAGAATCACTTAATCCTCCTCAATCAACTGCTAACCATTTGCTTACCCATTTCCTCTGGTAAAACCTTTGTAAACAATGATACAAGAAAGTGTAACTGACAACATTAGCTCCAAGCAGAGCAAAGAAGGTATAAAAGGGATTTCCATTGCATCCTTTTTACAGATGCTTGAGCAGGAGAGACACACCTGTAGAGTCCAGGTACAGACAGAAAACCAGTTGGGTATTTTATTTTTTGAGGATGGTTGTTTGATAGATGCCGAATATGGGCATGAAAGAGGAATAGATGCAGCCTACAGAATAGTATCCTGGGAGAACCCGAGCATTGCACTGGGCGATCCTGTCTCACGAGCCAAAAAAATAGATCTTCCCCTGGGATACATACTTCTGAATGCCGCAAAACAGCATGACGAACAGACAAAGGAAATAGCCAAACCTACTATTACTTATGCTTCAAATAATGCTGAGCACAATTCGGATTTCCAGGATACTATCAATGCTCTCACCACCATTGATGGTATTGAGCACTTTTACATTCTTGACCAGACTGGTAAAATAGTTATTTACTCAGCACCTGATCCAATCCATGGTGAACTGATTGTTTACTGTATTGTTACATGCAGTAATCTCAGAAAATGGCTGCACACTAAATCTCCACGTCAGATTCACATGCATATGAAAGATGGTGGCTCTTTGTTGATTCTCCCAAAAGCCGGAACAATACTTGGCATGGTACTGGATCAGCATAGTTCAGCAGTTGAAATCTCAGATCAAATTAACAAAGCACTATCCCTTAGCCTGTAATTACAGAGACTACTATTAGAGACATGAATACCCTTTCCAAAGAATTTTCCATCCTTCCAGGTGTTATTGGATCCTGCATATCACTCAAAAACGTTGGGGTACTCTTTTCCAGCTTTCCTGATACATTCACCAATGCGATGATTAAGGCGACTTCTGATAATATAGGAAGAATGATACAAATGGCAGAACTAAAAGGCCTTGCCCCGCACACAATGTCCATCAACTATAATAGGTTCGATATTGTAGCCATGCCACTGAACAACGGTGCATTGGTTCTGATTCTTTGCGAACCTGGCAGTAACACCTCACTTGTTGCCACCACTGCATGTATGCTTACAACTGAGCTTGAAAACATGATTTCTCACCCAAACGAAAAATGAACAAAACAGATAATGACAATCCCAAACTATCACATAAAAAAACTCTGTAAGAATGGCCAAGGTTTATGTCGCAGCAAAGATAATCAAAAGATACTTATTGAAGGCGTCATCTCAGGTGAAACAGTATCTGCAAAAATTCAATCCACTGGCAAAAGACATACTCAGGGTGTGGCCACAACAATAATCGCCCCCTCTGCGGATCGAATACAGGCTCCCTGTCAATTTTACAAACAGTGCGGTGGATGTAATTTCCAGCATATGACCTACCCGCGTCAATTGCAGGAAAAACAAAACATTCTGGAAGATCTGCTTTTACAAAGTGGAAGTCCCCTTCTTGCTGCTGCCACAAATAATATGTCATCGATTCTGCCTTCTCCAAAGCAATTTCATTATCGACAACGTATCCGTCTACAGGTAGATGAGAACCAAACTCTGGGTTTCCACAAACGTCGCAGCCATAACTGTATCGCCATTGACAATTGTTTATTGACAGTCCCGGAAATAAATAATTGTCTCAAGGACCTGCTCCCTCAGACCTCCTTTGATAAGCTTCTGCAACATACTGAAGCACTTGAAATTCTCTACGATCCGGATCGCGCCATACTTTCAATTCTTATTCACTTTAAACGTACCCCCCGACCAGCCGACAAACAACATGCACAAAACCTGATAGATTCTGTCGCCAACCTGAAAAACATATTTTTCACTGGAGATGGCTTTGCAGTAACAGGACAGGATTCACTTTCTTTCACTTTGCCGCCTCTCACTGACCACACCACTCAAGCGTTGCAACTCTCCCTTGAAACAGGTGGTTTTTGTCAGGTTAATGTGGAACAGAATACAAACCTTGTCAAAACAGTTCTGGAATTCTGTACTATTTCAGCGGCAGAAAAAGTTCTCGATCTCTTCTGCGGAATGGGAAATTTTTCCATTCCACTTGCAGAGAAAGCACAATCAGTTCTTGGAATCGAGGGACAGGGATCTGCCATTCGCAGTGCAAAGAAAAACAGTAATCGAGCTAAACAAACAAACGCAACATTCTCAAAACAGCCAATCCATGCAGCCTGTTCAACACTTGCAAAAGCCGGAGAAACATTTGACTGCATAGTGCTTGATCCCCCAAGACAAGGAGCACCTGGCCTTGCAAGAATACTCAGCGCAGTATGTCAAAAACGATTGATATATATATCCTGTGATCCGGAAACACTCTGCCGTGATCTGGCTGAGTTGTTAAAGCATGGATTCAGGTTAAGTAAACTCCAGCCAATCGATATGTTTCCTCAAACTCATCATATTGAGACAGTGGCACTTCTTGAAAAGAGCTGAAACACTTGTACACTTGCAGACCTGCTTATTATTCCGCACTTGAAAACCATTGACAGAATCATGCTTTGTCAGTAAACGAATGTAATAAATTAATACCTTTCTCTATTTATAGAATCCCATAATCCAAGAAGAAATCATGAGCAAAGAAAACACCCAAGTATTAAAGCAACGTCGTGAAAAAGCAGATGCCTTAGCAGATCTTGGCACCAATCTCTACAGTAACGGGTTCAAGCCCAACAACCGCATAAAAGAGCTTATTCCGCTCGGTGAGCATTTAGCTGCAGAAACACAGGATGAAACCAATTACACCTATTCCGTGGCTGGCCGTATTATGTCCATGCGTAAATTTGGTAAAGCTGCCTTTTTTCACCTTGTTGACAGTTCCGGTCGCATTCAGATCTATATCAAGAAAGATGCCTTAGGCGATGAGATCTTTGCCACATTTAAAAAATGGGATATTGGCGATATCGTAGGAATTGAAGGTAAACTCTTCAAAACCAAAACCGGAGAGCTTTCTGTCCTGGCTGACAAGCTGGTCATGATCACAAAATCTCTGCGTCCTCTACCTGAAAAATTTCACGGTCTAACCGATGTGGAAACACGATATCGTCAGCGTTATGTTGATCTTATAGTGACCCCTCAGAGTCGTGAAACCTTCCAAAAACGTGTGGAAATTATTCGTTTAATGCGTGAATTTCTTGCAAATCGCGGCTTTATGGAAGTTGAGACACCCATGATGCATCCCGTGCCGGGTGGTGCCACAGCAAAACCATTCAAGACTCACCACAATGCGCTTGATATGGAGCTTTTCCTGCGGATAGCCCCGGAACTTTACCTGAAGCGACTTCTTGTTGGTGGTTTCGAGCGTGTCTTTGAGATCAACAGAAACTTCAGAAACGAAGGTTTATCCACCAGACATAATCCTGAATTTACCATGCTGGAATTCTATCAGGCCTATGCGACTTATCAGGATCTGATGGAACTCACCGAGGAGATGATCTCCTGGCTTTGTGATGAAGTAAATGGCACCATGGAAATTGCATATCAGGGAACCAAAGTCAACCTTGCCCCTCCATGGAAGCGTATGACCATGGATGAGGCACTGATTGAAGTCGGAGGCCTTGATGCTGCCGATCTTGCAGATGATGACAAGGTGCTCGCCCTTGCAAAAGAAAAAGGCATCCAGCTCGAAGAGCAGGCGGGGCCTGGCAAGGCCAAGACCGAACTCTTTGAACTGCTGGTGG
>DAOVZA010000279.1 GCA_030635405.1 Desulfocapsa sp. | reverse complement strand
GAGAATTCAAAGCGAACAGTCATTGGTGGGAAAGGTCTTATCCAGCTGAGCCATTACTCCACCAACTGCTGCTCCCTTTTCTACCAGGTATACGTAGTAGCCAAGCTCTGTCAGATCAAGGGCTGCCTGAACACCAGCAACACCTCCACCGACAACCATAACAGCGCCGGATTTTTTATCATCTGTTTTTCCCATTGCGAACTCCATAAGGGATTTCTGATTATTTTTTCCTGCCGGTTAAGGGCAGAAATCGATAATCAAGTTATTTAATGAAACCTCTATAGTGTTATTATTTTTTGTCTATTGCCAGTACGCTGAGAAAAGATCGTCTCTTTTCCTCAGAGTTTATGGCGATATTTAGTCATTAACAACTTCTACTTTAATGGCGCACAACTTGTACTCAGGAGTTCGTGAAAGACGATCAAGAGCGTCCAGAGTTAAAAGGTTCACAAGCGCCTCTTCGTGATTGTAGGTGGCAAAAATAGTACCTGGCTGACTTTTGTCGGTAAGCTGTGCTCTCAGCACCACAGATCCGCGTCGTGAGGTAAGCTTTACCTTGTCTTTTTCTTTTATACCCAGGCGCTCAGCGTCATCAGGATGGATCTCAGCAAAACACTCTGGGCAGATATCATCGATTAAGGATGTTTTTCCACTCATACTGCTGAAGTTGTAACGGGACATTTCACGTCCAGTTGTAAACTGCATTGGATATTCTTCATCAGCAGGTTCAACTGGGGGAATATATTCCTCTGGAATAAAAAGGCCCTTACCTCGTGTAAAACTCTTTGTATGCATTGCTGTAGTGCCAGGATGATTTTCATCAGGAACAGGCCACTGCAGGCCCTCTTTTTCAATGCGATCATAGGTTATGCCGGCATACTGAGGTAACAAACTGCGAATCTCTTCGAAAATTTCATTAGGAGAATCATAGTCCATGTCATATCCCATTTTCTGAGACAGTTCGCAGAGTATTTTCCAGTCAGGACGAGCTTCTCCAGGGGCATCAACAGCCTTTCGAATGCGTGTAACTCTTCTCTCAGTACAGGTAGTTGTCCCATCTTTTTCAGCATAACAAGCTGCTGGAAGTACAACATCCGCAGCCTGAGCTGTTTTGGTTAAAAATATATCCTGAACGACTACAAAATCGATATGCTCCAGCGCCTTTTGGACATGAGAAATATTGGCATCAGCAACAGCAGGATCTTCGCCAAATATATAAAGGCCTCGAATTTCGTCCTTTAAAATATTATCCCATATCTCTGTGGCTGGTTTTCCTGCGTGTGTAGGAAGTTTTACCTTCCACAACTCTTCATATTTCTCAACCAGTTCCTCGTTGTCCAGTTTTCCATATCCAGGTAAGGTATTGAAAAGTGCACCCATATCGCAGGCGCCCTGGACATTATTCTGACCACGAAGCGGATTACAGCCCCCGCCTTCAACTCCAACTTTCCCACACAGCATTGAAAGGTTGGCAATACTTTTAACCCGGTCTGTGCCGGTCACATAATGGGTAATACCCATACCGTGGTATATTGCGTGTCGGCCAGGAGCAGCAAACATTCGAGCAACAGTACGAATAGTATCTGCAGGGATACCGGTTATTTTTTCTACTTCTTCCGGCGGATATTTACTTACAACGCTTTTAAGATAATCAAAGTCTTCTGTTCTCTCCTCAACAAATTTCTTGTCATGGAGATCCTCTTCAAGAATGACATTCATAAGAGAATTCAACAGGGCGACATCTGTTCCCGGATTGATACGCAGCCATTCATCAGCTCGATCAGCCAGTTTTGTTCTACGGGGATCAACCACTACCATTTTGGCACCTTTATCAAGGGCCTGATGTATACGTAGTCCTATTGTAGGATGACTTGTGTCCGGATTGCTACCGATCATGAAGAAAAGATCAGTTATTGTGGTATCTGCAATAGAGTTAGTCATCGCGCCGCTTCCAAACGTGAGGGCCAGACTGGCCACCGTGGGAGCGTGTCAGAGACGGGCACAGTGGTCTATATTATTTGTACCGATCGCTGTGCGCATAAACTTCTGCATCAAAAAATTTTCTTCGTTGGTAGCACGGGCACATGAAAAACCTGCGATAGAATCAGGCCCGCTTGTTTCTTTTATCTCATTAAACTTACTGGCTATTACCTCGTAGGCATCATCCCATGTTGTCTCTACGAGTTTACCTTGCCTTCGAACAAGAGGCTTGGTGAGCCTGGTCCTGTCTTTAACAAAATCATGGGCAAAACGACCCTTTACGCAGAGTGCTCCGTAATTGGGTGCAATTTCCGGATCAGAAGAGGTTTCTATTATGGTATTGCCTTTGACATGAAGAACTATCTGACAACCAGCGCCACAGTATGGGCATGTGGTTTGTACTTTCCTGACATCCTCGCTGATAATCGGTACAATGGATGGTTTTTTGGTTAAGGCGCCTGTTGAACAATTTTCAGCACACTTTCCACAGTAAACACAATTGTCATTAAAGGATAGATTAAGATTGTGATACAGGCCACTGGCATCAATTTCACCGGCAGTAACATTTATAGCGTCATATTCACAAGAATTGACACATTTTTGACAGAAAATGCATTTATTCAAATCAACGTTCAAAACATGATGCGAACTATCCTTCGGATATGATGGTTTTGTTCCCATGCCTGTTTTATTAATATTGACACCATATTCAATATCAAGACGTTTCAAATCACATGAGTCAAAAGCATTACAACCACAAGACAAACATCGATCGGCTTCCTGCCTGGCAATGTCTTCGGTATATCCAAGCCTCACTTCATCACACTTTTCAAGACTGTGCTGTAAGTCCTGTTCAGGCATAGGCCCTCGCGACTTGATAGCGAAGCCGTTAAAATTACTTTGGTCAACATCATCAAATGACCGTCCACGATGGAAGTTAAATCGACTTTCAGCCGGTGCTTTAGGTACTCCCATGATATAGGCATCGATATTTTCAGCAGCTCTTCTCGCTGAGACAACAGCCTGGATGACAGTTCTCGTTCCACTTGCAGCATCGCCGGCTGCAAAAATACCAGGAACAGATGTCATTAAATCACGCGGGGATGCATTGAGTACATTGTTTGCCTTCAGAGCTATCTGTTCTTCAATTTCTCCCCCTGCCAACTTACCGGAACAGGCCATTTGGCCAACGGAAGAAACTACTGTATCAACTTCGATAATATTTGATGATCCCGGTATTGGCTCTGGCTGGCATTTTCCTTTCTTGTCCGGCTCTCCGAGCTGCATCCTCACAAGTTCAACCTGGAGGGATCCGTTTTCAGCATTATTAATTTCAACGGGTGAAGCCATTGCAAGAAACTGCACACCCTCTTTTTCGGCCTCTTTCACAACCCTTGCATGGGCTGGCAGGTCAGCAAGCATCCGAGGGAAAATAACTGTGACTTCTTTTACATTGTTCCTTAGCAGTGTTCTTGCCACTTCCATGGCTATATTGTTTCCGCCAATGACAGCTGCACGTTTTCCATACTTAGCTGTATCACAAGAGCCGTTTTCACTTACTTCCTTGAGGAATTTAGCAGCAGTCAAAACTTTTGAGTTTTTACTTCCAGGAATATCAAGAGGCTTATCTACCCCTGCTCCGATAGCGATAAGAGTCGCATCAAAACCCTTATCTTTCAGATCCTGAAGACTAAAATCACGGCCCCATTTCTGATTAAAAGCTACTGATATCCCCATCTTTAGAATGGTGTCTGTCTCATAATCAAGAACGTTGCGTGGAATCTTATACTCCTGGAAACCATAACGAAGCATACCACCAAGTTTAGGATTCGATTCAAATACAGTAACGTCATGTCCCTTACGGGAAAGATAATATGCACCCGTCAAACCAGCAGGACCACCGCCAATAACAGCAACTTTTTTTCCTGTTGAT
>DAOVZA010000337.1 GCA_030635405.1 Desulfocapsa sp. | reverse complement strand
TCACTTGACCTTGGATCTCTGATTGCTGGTGCCAAATACAGGGGAGAGTTTGAAGACAGGCTAAAAGCGGTGCTCAAGGAAGTGGAACAACGAGCGGGGGAAATCATTCTCTTTATTGACGAAATCCACACACTCGTTGGCGCTGGTGCTGCCGAAGGATCCATGGATGCATCTAATATGCTAAAACCAGCACTTGCCCGAGGTGAACTTCACTGCATTGGAGCTACGACCCTTGATGAATATCGCAAGTACATTGAAAAGGATGCCGCTCTGGAGCGAAGATTTCAACCTGTTCTTGTTGAAGAACCCAGTGAAGAGGATACCATCGCAATCCTGCGAGGCATAAAAGAAAAATATGAACTCCACCACGGAGTTCGTATCCAGGATTCGGCAACTGTGGCCGCAGTCTTGCTTTCAAGCAGATACATCAGTGACCGATTTCTACCAGACAAAGCCATTGACTTAATCGATGAGGCGGCTGCAAAACTGCGTATCGAAATTGATTCCATGCCAGCCGAAATAGACAATCTTGAACGAATTAAAATCAAGCTAGAGATCGAAAAAGAAGCTCTCAAACGTGAAAAAGACAGGGCATCCAAAGAACGGCTTGAGGAAATAAACAAAAAGCTCGGTGAACTGAACGACGAGCTAACCTCCCTTAAAGGACAATGGACCATTGAACGCGACATGATCCAGGAAATCCGACAGGCCAAAGCCGATATTGACGAAGCAAAGATCGAGGAAAAAAAAGCTGAGCGATCAGGAGATTTAAGCAGGGCTGCTGAAATACGTTATGGGAAAATAGTTGAGCTACAGGCAAATCTTGACAACGCCAAGGTTAAGTTGCATGAAATCCAGGAAACTCAACACATGCTCAAGGAAGAAGTAAGTAGTGAAGACATAGCACAAATTGTGGCAAAATGGACCGGTATTCCAGTTGACAGGCTACTTGAAGGTGAAAAAGACAAACTTGTTCACGCAGAAGGAGAACTTTCCAAACGAGTCATAGGTCAAAAAGAAGCCATTAAATCCGTATCGAATGCAGTTCGACGTGCACGAGCAGGACTTCAGGATCCTGACAGACCGCTTGGATCATTTATTTTTCTTGGGCCCACTGGAGTCGGAAAGACTGAACTTGCAAGAAGTTTAGCTGATTTTCTATTTGACTCTGAACAGGCAATGATCCGAATCGACATGTCCGAATTTATGGAGAAACATTCCGTGGCCAGATTGATCGGAGCACCTCCAGGATATGTGGGCTACGATGAAGGCGGGTATCTCACTGAAGCTGTGCGTAGACGACCCTATGCCGTTATCCTGTTTGATGAGATCGAAAAAGCCCATCCGGATGTTTTCAATGTGCTACTACAGGTACTTGATGACGGCCGCATGACTGACGGAAAAGGAAGAACCGTTGATTTTAGAAATACCATTATGATCATGACATCCAACCTTGGTAGTGACTTGATCATGAAAATGGCAGAGAATAATGAAAGTGAAGAGGATATTGCCACTCAGATAGAAGAGATCCTCCACCAACAGTTCAAACCGGAGTTCCTTAATCGGGTGGATGAGACTATCATCTTTCATAGCCTCTCTAAAGAAGACATGTCAGAAATCATCGACATTCAGCTGGAACGACTCAAAAAACGGCTACAGGAGAGGAAAATTACTCTTGAGATAGACAGCAACGCTAAGGAATACCTGGTGGATAGCGGCTACAATCCACTCTTTGGAGCAAGACCACTAAAAAGAGCCATCCAACGTCATGTTGAAGATCCTCTGGCCATGGAGATATTGGAAGGAAACTTCCCTGAAGGAAGTGCAATTGAAGTTACCGTGAACAACGGAGCACTCAACTTCAAGCTCAAATAACAAGAATGAAGGAGGATGGCGTATTGGCAATCGCTTTCCTCCTTTCTTTTTTAATCAGTATATGTTTGCATAGCCACGATCAATTTCACATTTAACAAACTCAACCAGAACATCGGAGCATATAATGGCCAGTGACGTAAATGATATAACAATACAGTACGAAGAAGATGGACAGGTACTTGTTCAGCAGCTCGACAAAGAAATCCTCAATAAAGGAGCATGGGCCACTATCATCTTTCGCTACCAGAACTGGAGCAAAGCGAAAAATGAATTTGCAAAAGAGATGTTCACCATCAGACGCTACCAGAAACGAAACGGCGAATACCTTCCAAAGTCAAAGTTTAATATCTCAAGTGCTGATCAGGCCAAGAAGATAATGGCAACTTTGGACAAATGGGTTAACGAATAGAAAAAGGATAAACGCATGTACTTTCCTGTGGCAGACATTGAGCTTTCTCCTTTTGTTCCGCCACTTGTTGCATGCGTAATTTCTTTTTTTACTTCAATGGCAGGAGTTTCCGGGGCGTTTCTGCTTCTGCCCTTCCAGGTCTCAGTCCTGGGTTTTACAAGCCCTGCCGTCAGTAGCACGAACCACCTCTTTAACGTTATAGCAATACCTGGAGGCATCTACCGTTTCATCAAAGAAGGGAGAATGCTTTGGCCATTAACCTGGCTTGTTGTTATTGGAACCCTTCCGGGTGTTATTGCAGGCGTCTTTATAAGAATCAACTACCTTCCCTCTCCAGAATCATTCAAAATTTTTGTTGGGCTTGTCCTACTATATATAGGGCTCAAACTTTGCGTTGATCTCTTCAAACAAAAAAGCAGTACAAGCAAAACAGCCACCACAGAAATCTTTGAAATAAGTGATACACATTTAGACATCCATCAACTCACATACCGATTTAACGGAAACCAATACAAGATCAACACCATATCAGTTGTTTGTCTGAGCCTTATTGTAGGATTAATAGGTGGCATCTATGGTATTGGAGGAGGCGCGATTATAGCACCATTCTTTGTTACCATCTTCAAACTCCCTGTCCATACTGTTGCAGGAGCAACATTAACGGGCACCTTTATAACTTCATTCGTTGGGGTAATCATTTTTCAATGGCTTTCATTCTCTGGAGTAGCACCAACAGAACAGATAGCCCCGGACTATAAGCTTGGTTTACTGTTTGGTTTAGGTGGCTTAATTGGAATATATCTGGGCGCAAGAGCTCAACGCTTCTTCCCTGCAAAAATAATTAAAATAATCCTTACAACTATTCTCCTGTTCACAGGAGTAAAATACATTTTCTTTCGATAAAATAACAATGTCCTTTCAGTATGTTACCAGACGAAGGAATTCTTTTCAAAAATAGCTCACGAAAACCATTGACAGCCCCTCCGCAACGGAGTAGTTTGCCGCGGTCGCTGAGTGAGGGAGAGGATGAAAAAAGCATCTTCCAAACAAACGACAAATTGAGTC
>DAOVZA010000058.1 GCA_030635405.1 Desulfocapsa sp. | reverse complement strand
TTTATAAGTTTCGCGGAGCAGATATTGCCGCCTATTTTCAGGCCAGAAAGTCTGCTGATTATCTTTTGGGTTTAGGCAAAAACTATCGATCTAACCCTCTGCTGGTTGCTGCCGTTAATAATCTGTTTTTGCAGAAGAAAGATGCTTTTGTCAGTCGGGGACTTGAATATAACCAAGTGGAAGCAGCTAAAGATTCTGATTGCTGGCAATTGATCCAGGATGGAAAACCACAGGCGGCCATGGTTTATTGTGCTCTGGAGTCTCCCGATGAAAACGGGGTGAAGCCATGGACATCAGGCAAAATCAGAGATCGCCTTGAGCTTTATACTGTGGCAGAAATAAAAAAACTGCTTGGTGGCGGAAAGCTCATTACAGATACTGGCGAAAAGAGAGCTGTGACGGCTGGAGATATTGCCATTCTTGTTCGCAGTAATAAGCAGGCGGAGTCATTTCAGCAGGCTCTGGTACTTGCTGGTGTTGCAGCAGTTGTTTTTAGTAAAAAAACGGTTTTTGAGACAGAAGAGTGTGTTGATTTGCAACAGGTTGTGGAGGCCATAGCTGCACCAGCAAATATCCGACTTTTGCGTACCGCCATGAGTAGTAAATGGTTTGGGATGAGCGGGCCTGATTTGTATGAGCAATTTCAGGATGAAGCTAAAATGGATGCGTGGATGGGACGCTTTCATGCTTACCATCAGCTCTGGCAGGAGAAGGGTTTTCTGGCCATGATGAACACTCTCTTTGTTCAGGAATCTGTCTTTGAAACTCTTTGCACGCTTCCTCTTCCAGAACGACGAATATCAAATGTTCAACATCTGGTCGAATTACTGCAGGAAAAAGAGACTCATGAAGATCTGCATTTTTTCCATACCCTGCAATATTTGTCGGCACAAATGGAATCAGCCGAGCAGTACGAGCATGCACAATTACGTCTTGAAAGCGACTCACAAGCAGTCAAAGTGGTGACGATGCATGCAGTAAAAGGGCTTGAATACCCGATAGTGTTCTGTCCCTATCTCTGGTACCGCACAGGTTTTCTTAAACATGAAAAACATTGCATCTCCTACCATGATGACGCAAATCGCAGGATTGCTGATCTTGGTTCAGCTGATTTTAAACAGAGACAGAAGGCTGCTTTGAGTGAAGAACTTGCAGAAGAAGCAAGGTTGCTCTACGTGGCAGTAACCAGAGCGAGTAGTCGTTGTTATGTGTTTTGGGCAGATGTGCGTGCGGATCGTTCATGCATGTCTTCTAAGAATTCAGCATTGGCCTGGGTTTTGTCACTTCAAAGTTGCAAAGGAATTGCTGAGCAATCTGAAACGATTGAGAAGTTATGTAATGATGAATCGGTGGAACTGCAATCTGTTTCGGAGGAGTTTACTGATGGAATGCGGCAGCTTCTTGAAAACGATCAGCAGGTAGATTTCAAATGCAAAACATTTTCCAGACAGGCCATTGCGGGTGAATGGTTGATGACCAGTTATTCGGCGCTTGCCGGTTCTGGCCATATAACAACAAAAAGGGAAGCTCCTTTGCTAATTGAACCAGCTGTTGTGAAAGAGACTATAAAAATTCATGAACTTCCAATGGGCGCCGCCTTTGGTAACGTGGTGCATGGTTTGCTGGAAGATTATTCCTTCAGTATGCTGGGAGGAGATACTGATTATGCTGATGAATGTCAGGGACAATGTAATCGTTTTGGAGTGAGTGCAGAAAGTGATCAACTTATGAATCTTCTGCGTGATGTGACCAGAACACCTCTTCAGTCTGACAATGATAAGGAGTTATTTGTTCTATCTGATCTGCCCGAGCATGATGTGCTGAAAGAGATGCCATTTTATTTTCATCTGCAAGAGGGATCCACTGCGCAAATTAATAATTTGCTTCGTTTCTCACAAGTGGTGCAGCCCATTCAGGAAAAGAAATTAAAAGGGTATCTCACAGGTTTTATTGATCTGACATGCCGCCATCAGGGAAAATATTATGTCATTGATTATAAGACCAACTATCTTGGCTCACTTTTGAGTGATTACGGCAAGGAGAGTCTGATCACGGCAATGCACGATCACAACTACGGACTGCAATACTGGATATACACTCTGGTATTACATCGTTATTTGACTGCAACCCTGTCTGATTATTCCTACGAAGAAAATTTTGGTGGTGTGTTGTATCTTTTCGCCCGGGGCATGAATCCGAAATACCCTGGGAATGGACTTTTTTATGACAGGCCGGAACTCAAGGTTCTCGATGAACTGCATGATTGTCTGGGGGCTAAATGATTCAGGAAAAAACCATACGATTGCTGGATAGCCAGTTTGCAAAATTTCTGGCAGGCCGTAGCATCCTTTCGGGGCAGGACAGGGAGCAGTTTGAGGACCTTGTTTGTCGCCTTTCCGTGGCGCTTGGGGGCGGCGATTCCTGTCTTTCCGTAACGGACACCGAGAAGCTGCTTATCTTAAAATCTGATCTTGCCTGGGATGGGCAAAATGGTAATAAAAAGAAACCATTGACTCTTGTGGAGAATCGCCTCTATCTGCAGCGGGTTTTTGAGTATGAACAATCCCTTGCTGGAAGAGTGGGAACGCTTGTTGCGGGTTCTAAAATACTTCCCGTCGATGAAGCACTGCTTGAGACATTGTTTTCTTCGTCAAGTGATGAAATAGATTACCAGAGACTTGCTGCTATTCAGGCACTGAAACAGAACTTCTTGATTATTTCAGGAGGGCCGGGGACGGGGAAGACCACAACCGTGGTGAAAATTCTTGCCCTGTTGCAGGGTGCAGTAAATGGGAAATTAAAAGTGGCTCTTGCTGCTCCTACGGGAAAGGCGGCCATGAGGCTTCAGGAATCCATCGTCATGTCCGTTCAGGGCCTTAGTCTTAAGTCGTCAATTAAAGAAACTCTTCCAGAGACAGCTTCGACCATACATCGACTTCTTGGGGTACACCGCTATTCATCCTCTTTTCGTCACAATGCAGAAAATCCATTGATCTATGATGTCGTGGTGATTGACGAGGCTTCCATGGTTGATCTTGCTCTTATGAGTAAACTTGTGAATGCGCTTCGACCTGGAAGCCGTCTGATTCTTCTTGGTGATAAGGACCAGCTTGCCTCAGTTGAGTCTGGAACTGTGCTTGCCGATATGATCAGTGCCCTACCGGAGAACACGGTGCAACTGCAAAGAAGCTATCGTTTTGATAAGGGAATAAAAGCCTTTGCGGCGGCCATTAATAGTGGGGAATCCACACAGGCCTGGAAAGTTTTAATCCGTGACACTCCGGCAAATGTCTCTCTCCTGCAGGATGATCCGGCCGAGTACGGCGGTGAACAGTACTGCAATTATATGAAGGATGTTGGAAAAGAAGCAACACTTGAAACCTACAAAAACATCTTTAAAAAGTTTCATTCATTTAAAATTCTTTGTGCACTGCGTCATGGGCCTGCTGGAGTGCAGGAAATGAATAGGCAGGTTGAACAATATCTGACGGAAAAGGGGCATGATTGTCTGGCTGCAGAGTGGTATCCCGGCCGACCAGTAATGATCACGAGAAATGAATACAGCCTTCATCTTTTTAATGGTGATATCGGAATTTGTTTGCCCGATATTGACAATCCAGGTGTGCTGAAGGTCTGGTTTGAGCTCTCCGATGGCAGTTTGCAGGGTTTGCTGCCGGGAAGACTGAGCAGTTGTGAGACCGTTTACGCACTCACTATTCATAAAAGTCAGGGAGCAGAGATTGGTGAGGTGCTGGTAATTCTCCCTGATCAGGAAACAGCCATTGTAACCAGAGAATTACTGTATACAGCTGTCACTCGGGCCAGGGATTGTGTCAAAGTAAAAAGTAATCGTTCTATATTTTGTTCAACAGTGGCCAGTAAGATTAAACGTAATAGTGGTTTACGAGAGAGTCTCGATAAATATATTATAAATCCTATAATTGTACCGTTTCTAAAATAATAACATTTAGTTGTCCTCTTTTCTTTCTCTGTAGGACCATTTTGATATGGTTACTCAATTCTACTCCTTTTTCAAACTTGCAGGATTCTGAAGTACCCTCCAATCAGAAAAGTCTTCTTTTTTGTACCCAATTACAAGAAATATAAAATTTAATACTGAGTATTATCATTGGCTTCTATCTATTTGTTGCAGTGCTACATAAATACACCACCCTGTGGTCTTGATAGATCTCAGCTGACAAAGTAGGTTGTGGGCGAATGTTCATAAGTGAATGCTTACATATGTGATACATTCTTGGCGAATATGCACGTTAGGGAGAGTGCTGTGGGAATGAGAACAATCTGTAAGCCTGCATAGTATATTTTTGAAAAGGAGTCTGTATGGAGTGATTTGTTACCTGTTTATGAGTGTTGCCAGCTAGAAATCCTTTCAGGAATTCCAAGCCACGGCACAAATTAATAAAAGAAAAGAAGGAGGAAGAATAAGTGAATGACGTTTCACGTGTAAATAGAATAATTCAGGCAGTTATTGCACTGTCAGTAAGTGTATTTCTCATTTTTATTAATCCAGGATTAGTAACTCAGACCGTTAATATGTTCCTTAAGGGACAAACGAAGGGTGCCACTGTCCCAATGGGTGCCATTCCATCTCTTCGCTTGCATGTGAGCTTTGGATGGCTCGGTATTACAGTTGTTGCAGGAATTGTTCTGGCTCTTGTAGCGTATGCTTTTTTGAAGAATAAAAAATGGGCCTTTCCTGTGGCTCTTGTCAGTCTTGCAACTCTTCCCATTGGAAGTTTTTATGTGAGTAGTTTTGCAGGATATATGATCAGAAAGAAATCTTTCGCCCCCTCATTTACAGCATTTATTGTAGGGCTTGTTGCTTTCTGGCTCATAATTATTCTTGAGAAAAGAGGCAAGGATCTTTGGGCGTCAATCGTTCCGCTGACCCTGCTTGGAATGTTTGGTACGCAAGCATTTGCTTTCTCAGAACATGGCCTTCGCGGGTTATTTCTAGGCGGAAAAACAGCTTCAATTCTTGATCCATCCATCGGTATTTTGCGTTACTCTCAGCCCATTATGGTCATGGTTGTTATTGCTATTTTTATAGCCATTTATAAGCTGGCCCAAAGAAAAGAATCGGGTTGGTGGTTTAGTATGGTAGCAGGTATTGGTATGGCAGCAGCAGCATTTCCGGTGCATTTTGCTCGCCCAAAGGCTTCATTCTCAGTTGCTGGTGTTGATGCTTTTGCTAAAGGCGGAAAGGTCGCAGGTGCTGCAACTCCATCGATGTTTACCTCAGTCTATTTTCTGGGTGGAGCATTGGCGGTCGTCTTTATCCTGGTCATGTTGATTCCGTTTTTTAAGAATTATTATATGCCTAAGGATTAAAATTTTAATATTTAAGTAGATATGATTTTATCAGCTAATAAAAACAAGGAGTTAAAAATGAAAAATTTTTCTTTCAAAGCTCATAGTCTTGCGCTCAGCTTTTTCATGGTTGTTGGATTGTCAGCAAATGCGATGGCTCAGACTGATTCAAAAGCAGGAAAGTATACTGGTCCTAAACCTGTTGCTGCCGTAAACTCTCATAATGGCAGTTTGGTTCCTGTTGGAAGCTATATTTTTATCAACAAGTATTTTAATGTCACCAAAGATCAGCTGTATTCAGATAACAATGAAGTTTCTTTTACTCCACCTCTGGATCAAAGAGCAAAAGCTGATGCGTTCTATTATCAGGAACTTCAAACAGTTTTTCGTACTGGTATTGCAAAAAATATTGATGCACGATTTATTTTCTCAACTTTTGAGAAAAGAATTGATCGTCAAACAGCTACATTAGCTACCACAGATATTAACAAAGGTATCGGTGATGCGAAGCTTATAGCTCGCTACGGCCTTATGTCTCAGAAAGATAGCTATATGAATCTTATTGCCGGTGTTGGTGTTACTGTCCCTTTTGGATCCACAGATGAAACAGATAACGCTGGGAAGTTACTGCCAGGAAGTATGCAGCTTGGCTCCGGATCATGGAATCCCATACTTGAACTCGGAATGCACAAAATTATTCGTCAGCATTGGGTATCTGCTTATTTTTCAGCAATGTTTGCAGTTGAAGGAGAGCTTGGGCCCCATGATTTCACACGATCAAATGCGTATAAATATACATTTGCCTATAATTACGCTGTTTCTCATATGTGGGATGTTGGTGTTGAGCTGAATGGTGAAATAAAAAATGAAGCAGAGTTGAATGAGAACGAGGTTATTAATACCGGCGGACATACCGTCTTCCTGTCACCTCAGGTTCATTTTAAATTTGCAAAGAATATGCACCTTGGCCTGTGTGCACCAATCGCTGTTTATCATGATTTGAATGGGCCACAACTTGGCTATGAGACTTCAGTTATTGCTAAGCTTTCAATGAAGTTCTAAAAAGAAAAATCAGGACACTACTTCATGGACAGCCACAATCATGTTGTCCATGAAGAGTTTGCTTTATCAGTAAGTGTGTTTGATTCAAGACAGGAAAATACAAAATGAAAAAACGAAGTATGCAGTTTGTAATGATGGCATGGCTTGTGGCTTTGCCTGTTCTTTTTTTGCCTGGGAATTCTTCAGCCAGTGATCTTTCTTTTCTCTCCTTTGAGAACGAAGATATGATCTCCTTTAATCTTTCCATGAAGCAGTATACGGCATCTTTTAAAGGGATGTACATGGAAAAGGAAAAGGGCTTAGAGTCCATTGCTGCAGCTATCAGTAAGTTGGATGCAATGGTTGGTAAAGCTGCACAGCAGAGTGCAGGGCCTGGAGTTGTAGGTAGATTGGGGGCCATAAAAGGTATGTTGATTCAGGCACAGGGCCTGGCGATACAGGATCGATTTGACGAAGCCAATGAATGTTCAGTTCCAATTCGCACAGAACTCTACGAGTTACACAGAGCACTTGATATGATGACAGCAGAAGATCATATGATTTTCTTCCATAATGGTGTCATACACCGTACAGATCCTCTGATTGCTGAAGGTCGCTATCTTGAACTTGAAATGATGATCCCTTTTATTGAAGGAGCATTGGCAAAATTTAAAGATGCGCCTAAAGGAATCAGTAACGTTAAGATGTATAATAAACGATATGGTATGCTGGCTAAGCAGATTAAATCATACACTGCAACCATCAGGGAATTAAACAACTATGTTGACCCTGAATATGGTGGGTTCCTGCTTGAAAATATGATTGATGAAGCTCAGGGTATTATGAATAAGAAATATGGTGCTTTGTATTTGAGTTTTCCTGATGGAATGGTATGGCCTAAGGGAGCAGCACCCAAGGCAACAAAATAAAGCATTAATAGATAGGTTTTGTTTTTGATAGAACATTCTTTCATTTGTAATAGTAGTTGTTATGAATGAAGGAATGTCTTTTATAAAAAGTGCTATCCACGGGATTAACCATAATCCTTTTCTTCTGTCGTTGTGGCTTTTCTGTCACAAGTCCCTTTCCTGTTATTTCTAGGATGAATTCTGTAAAGTCTGGATTCTAATTATCGTTTTGTTTAGTTACTGGGTGCACGTTGTGTCGCAATGTGTACAAAAAGAGTAGGCGTTTGTCATATATTTATCAAAAAAGAAAAGATTCGTGAAAAAAAAGAATCTTTACGCTACACTAAATAACATAATGTCATTAAATATTTTTAAAAAAAGAAACAATATTGAATTAAAATAGAGGTGAATGTTGATGGGTGACTTTTTTGCAAAAATGCTGTCCTGGATTGAATCGACTCATATTCAGGAACAGGTTGGTGATGTTGACTTTGTCGGTCTCTTTACAAACCCATGGTTTATTGTCCCTTTTGCTGCCATGGTTATATACCTCCTCTACAAACAATCTTTTAAAGATCTTATAGTTATTACTGCATTTGTTGGCGTCTGGTGGGTGAGTGGAACGGAGTATATGGCCACACTCGTTATCGGGGATGAATTGCAGATAAACAAAATTTTACCGCTTCTCTTTGGGGGGGCTGGATTGCTAGGTTTTCTTATTTATATTTTCTTTGGCCGTTCAGACTAACTGGATGGTTTGTTTCTTTGTACAACCTCTCCGACACTGGAGGTAGGATATGCAGTTTCGAAATGGTGTATTTATTATCACCGAAGAAAAGCATTGCCCGCTGTATAATGTTGGTGAAGAACTTCAGGTGGAAGAAGGGATATTAAGACTTCCTGCTGCTAAAGGAACCTGTCTGACTCTGACCAGAGATCTTATCGAACTTGCTTCTGAAGATATTGTCTTTGAACGTTACCTTCAGGGAAGTAAACAAAAAACGAAATTTGAATGTGGCGGTTGTACCGGAATTATTCGTTTTGAGTTTAAGAAAGAAAAAGAATTTGCCACCATCCAAATGAAGCTGCTTGCAGCAGCTGAACGTCGTGAGAAAATCAAATCTGTCTCGCGTTTTGCAGGTCTTTTAAGAACTATTGAAATTTTTAAACCCCTGTCCGACGATGACCTTCTCGATCTTGCCACTCTGTTAAAACTTGAAAATTATCATTGGGGTTTTCCTATTCTCCGACAGGGAGAGCCGGCTTCTAATTTGTACATTATTATAAATGGAAGGGTTGAGGTTCTTGATGCAGATGGGGTGACTCTTGCTGAAATGGGGTGTGGAGAAGTGTTTGGTGAGATGAGCCTTTTATCTGGTGATAGTGTAACAACAACCATCATGGCCACGGAGCCATGTAAAGTAGCAACGCTTAGTCAAAAGAATTTCCGTCATGTCTTAAATCGATTCCCGGCACTTCAGGTGTTTTTCTATAAACTTCTGGTGAGCCGTATCACAACCATCAACTATCAACGAGCTGAAGAGCTTTCCTCGGGCATGGTTGGTCAGCTTGCTGATATCCCGACAATTGAATTGAGCCAGATGATAAATTCCAATCAAAAAACAGGTCGCCTAATATTGGATATAGGGCAGAAGAAGGCCAGCCTTCTTTTTAACGAGGGCGAACTTGTTTACGCCAGCTATAATT
>DAOVZA010000306.1 GCA_030635405.1 Desulfocapsa sp. | reverse complement strand
GAACTGATGGCAACACCTGCCGGAAAAGGTGCAGGAGCGGTCATGTCGCTTGTTCGAGCTGACGGGATTCTTACTCTAAAGGCGGGATCAGAAGGTGTCGGAGCTGGCGAAAAGGTAGATATTGAGCTGTTGCGTCCTCTTCTTGATGTACGCTCAACACTGGTTGCCATTGGCAGTCATGATAATATCATTGATATACTTGCCAACCTGCTCCATAAGGGGAGTAAGGCAATTCGCGTATCATCTGCTCATGTGGGTTCCATGGGTGGAATTATGGCTATCAGGCGTGGTGAGGCACATCTTGCTGGAAGTCATTTGCTGGATGAGGAAACAGGAGAGTATAATATCTCCTTTATTAAACGTTTCTTAACCGATATTCCTTTGCAGCTTATTAATCTCTGCTATCGTCAGCAGGGGCTTATTGTCGCAAAAGGGAATCCGAAGGGGATTACAGGATTTAAGGATGTTGCCGAAAGGGGTTTGAGCTTTATCAATCGTCAAAATGGCGCGGGAACACGCTTGCTCACCGATAAAACCTTAAAAGATCTTGAGCTGAGTCCGTCTGATATCAATGGCTATGATCATGAAGAATACACCCATATGAGTGTGGCAGCATCCATTGCTAATGGAAGTGTTGACTGCGGGATGGGAATCCTTGCAGCTGCAAATGCTCTGAAGCTAGACTTTGTGCCCGTGGCTGAAGAGCGTTATGATCTTATCGTCCCAAAACAGTTTCTAGGCGATACAAAGATAGAAGCTCTTCTTGATGTTATCCGAAATAACAACGAATTTCAAAAACTGGTTATGGCACTTGGGGGTTATAATCTGCGTGATTCAGGAAAGATTATGTATGAACAGTGATATCCATTTTAGGATTTCTCATATTCAAAGAAACAATATCTGTTACGTCCTTCCTGCTTAGCCTGATACATTGCGCTGTCAGCATTTTGTATCAAGGTGGCCTGATCAATTCCATCTTTTGGAAATAGTGCTATTCCGATACTAGCACCGATAGTTGCTTCTTCTCCTTCTAAAACAAACGGTTCAGATACGGTTTCTATAAGGAGCTGTGCTATTCGAATAATATCTGTATTCTTCTCAATGTGATTGAGGATGACCGTGAACTCATCTCCGCCAATTCTGGCAACAGTATCAGACTCACGGACAATACCCTGAACCCGTGTCGAAACGTCACACAATAACTGGTCGCCTGCAGTATGCCCTAGAGTGTCATTAACGGCCTTAAAACGATCCAAATCGATGAAAAGAAGAGCAAAGGATATTTTCGTTCGGTTACTCGATAAAATTGCCTGCTCTAACCGATCTAAAAAGAGTTTTCGATTTGGTAAGCCGGTCAGGTTGTCAATGGTGGCCTGACGTTTAAGCAACTCCTCAACTTTTTTGTTTTTCACTCTGGTAATTGATAAGAAATAGCTGAGTATCATTAGAAAAACGAAAATTGGGCTTCCAATTTTTGAAAGAGAAACCAATATTGCTGTTTTTTCAGCCGTAATAGCATCAATGGGTATGTGGGATACAATTTTCCACACATATTCTTTTTTTACAGGAGAAGAGCTCCCTGCATGAAATCTTTTTCGATTGAGTTGTAGTTCTTCAGAAATATGAACACTGGTAAAGGTAAATGTGCCTTTGTCAGTGTTGAACTGCCCCTGTTCCTGATTACGTATAATTTCCCAGGACGCAGGATACACATCTTTTATATTACGCTTATGCTCCAGCATACATCCCCATTCCATTTCTGCTTTAGGATGTTTGAGCCAGTAGCCTTTTGAATTAACGATTGTCACGTGGTCTTTAATATTAGTCACAGCATTGCTGAAATTAACGAGAAGACTCTCAGCTAGAAAGTTAAGCAAAACAATACCTATCTTTTCTTTTTCAGCGTTAAAAACAGGAGTACCAAAGCGAATCATCGGTTTATAGGGAATTTCAATTTCTCCTCGTTCTTTGTTGAGGTCAAGAGGGGATACATAGATCACTCCCTGGGCTATTTTAAAAGATTTTTTAAAATAGTAGCGACTACCTTTGTTTTGCAGGGATTTTAATGGAACTGTAAATATTTCTCCATTGTTGTAATTCACTCGAACAATTTCCATTCCATCAAGATTAAGAAAACGGATTTGATCGTAAATACCTTTCATCTCCGAAAACAGAGAGAAATCACCCTGTAAATTTTTGTAGGCAGAGAGGGGGAGTAATTTCCGAGTATTATAAAAGGCGTTGTGCTTTGCTAAAATGAGGAGGTCAGATAAGACTGTCTGGAATTCCAGCTCAATGGCCTTTTTACCCATTTGGATATTAAGGGTTTCATTGATCAGGTGGACATCGTTTTTTTTCTTTACTTCAGAAAAATAGAAGTATGTGAAGAAAAGAAAAAAGGCTATGGCCGATGGGATAAATATATATAGAAAATATTTAACTGTCTTGTTCATGAATTTTTTACAACGTAATCTTTGTTAAAATATACAATTGATTCTTTGTCAGGAAATAAGGAATCTCCATTCTAGATGCTATCGTTAATTGAATAAATACACAAATTAAAATGGGATAATTTTACTCTATTATAGCGAAAAGTTAGGATGGCTTAAGCTGAGGGAGGATTTTGAGTTAGGAATAAAGACCAGGGGGGCGGATATTGTTGACATGAAAGAGAAGTTGTATGGGAAATGACCATTTTGGGTTGGAGAATTTTTCTTGCTCTTTTCTCAGGAAAATCTGTATACTGCTTGAATTGAAATTTTCATCATTAACTCATTTCGAGGAGACACCATGGCCGACAAAATTTATCGTGTAAATATGACAGACCTTTCAACTTCAATTGAAGATGTTCCAGATGACTGGGCAGGGCATGGAGGTCGTGGGCTTACTTCTAATATTGTAGCTGCTGAAGTTCCTCCCACTTGTCATCCTCTGGGAGCAAAAAATAAACTGGTTTTCGCACCCGGTCTTTTATCCGGTACTGCAGCTTCAAACTCCGGCCGTATCTCTGCTGGAGCTAAAAGCCCGCTCACTGGAACAATTAAAGAGTCAAACTCTGGTGGTACGTCTGCTCAAAGACTTGCTAAAATTGGTTGTAAAGCACTTATCATTGAAGGACAGCCTCAGGGTGACAGTTGGTATTCCATCAGCTTAAAACCTGGCGAAGTTACCATTACTAAAGAAGAAGAATTGATAGGTAAAGGAAACTTTGCTGTAGTTGAAGCGGCTGAAAAACGGTTCAACGATAAAGTTGGTGTTCTCTCCATCGGTCAGGCCGGTGAGATGCAGATGACTGGAGCCAATATCTCCGTTAAAGATCCTGACAGCCATGTTCGTTCACTTGGTCGCGGTGGTCTTGGCGCTGTTATGGGTTCTAAGAAGATCAAATTTATTGCGCTCGATGCAGAAGGTGGAAAGGTTGATATCGCGGATGTTGATGCTTTCAGAGCTGCCAATAAAGTGTTCACTAAAGCCCTGGTAGACCATCCGGTAAGTCAGGCACTAGGGACCTATGGATCCAATGTTCTCGTAAATATTATTAATGAAGCAGGCGGATTGCCAACCAAAAACTTCACCGCAGGACAGTTTGAAGGACACGAGCAGATTTCAGGTGAGACCATGCATGATCTCATTGTTGAACG
>DAOVZA010000224.1 GCA_030635405.1 Desulfocapsa sp. | reverse complement strand
TTTATGTAGAGTGCAGTTGTGTTTGATAAACCAATCTCCCATCTTGGCTTTCTTCAGTTTGAAATAGTTGCCGGTGATATTCAAAGAAATCTTGAACAGGTTAAGAGTGGACTGAAATCTCTTCAACCAACTCCCGGAAGCCTGATTGTCCTTCCTGAAATGTGGGCAACGGGTTTTATTTACGAAGAGTTGGATTTACTCAGTGATGAAATTCCAGATCTTCTTTTAGAGCTAGAAAGCCTGGCCCTTTCATATGAGATAATTCTTGCCGGTTCTCTTCCGTACAAACAACAGAAAAAAGATAAAAAACCATTGCTATACAATATCCTGTTCTTTTCAGGGATTGGTATAGTAGGAGAACGTGGAATTGCTAAGCAGCATCTGTTTTCTCTTTGGAAAGAGGATCTCTGGTTTCAGGCTGGTAACTCTCCAGATCCTATTGCTCTCCCTGGCGGTGACCAGCTTGGCGGGCTTGTTTGCTATGATCTTCGTTTTCCTGAAGCAGCACGTTTACAATGCAGACAGGGTGCAGAGATTCTGGTGATGTCCGCAGAGTGGCCTGCAGCTCGCATAGAACAATGGAAGATTTTGCTTCAGGCACGAGCCATTGAAAATCAAGCCTTTGTGGTTGCGGCAAACTGCTGTGGCAATTGGGATGGTATGCATATGGGTGGTCATTCCATGGTTATCGCTCCCGATGGTGAGATTCTTACTGAAGCTGGAAAAACAGAATCCTCCTGTACAATTTCTTTTAACCGCGAAGTACAAAAAGAACTACGGGAACGTTTCAACAGTGTTGCTCCTTCTCCCTGGTCCTTTGAAGATAGTGAAAAGCTGCTCTCCCTTACTGATCTGACTGAAATTGTGAAAAGACGCAGGAATTCAGGTCAGAAAATCGTTTTTACAAATGGCTGTTTTGATATCATTCATGCAGGGCATGTTGATTATCTGCAAAAGGCAAGACGGCAAGGGGATTTTCTTGTTTTAGGTTTGAACGATGATCAGTCCATTCGATCTATTAAGGGGCCGCAGCGACCAATAAACAATGAAGAAGATCGAGCAAGGGTTCTTGCTGCTTTAGGATGTGTAGACGCTGTTGTCCTTTTCGGAGAAGATACTCCGCTCAATTTAATCACCACTCTCTGTCCTGATGTCCTTGTAAAAGGGGCTGACTGGGATGAAAATGAAATCGTGGGGGCAAAGGAAGTGAAGGCAGATGGTGGGCGTGTAGAACGCATTAAGTTTACGAGCCAGGCTTCTACAACTTCTGTAATTGATAGAATTAGATTAACTTAGAAAAACTCGAAACGTTAAATTGGTAATGCCGAAGGAGGAAGCATTGTATCATACCTTCCTGCTTCGACATTTCCGTTTGCTTTTAAATATCCGCAAAAATACTATTCACTTTTTTCTGTCTCTTCCTTGGCACTTTCAGGAAGATCAACTAGGCCAAAGCCCATTCTGACTTTCTGGTCAATATCGGTGAACATGTCAGGGTGATCTTGAAGAAATCGCTTGGCATTTTCTCGTCCCTGTCCAATTCGTTCATCCTGATAGGAATACCAGGATCCACTTTTGTCCACGATTTCCTGTTCAACTGCAAGATCAAGCAGGTCACCTTCTTTTGAAATACCTTCTCCATAAACAATATCAAATTCTGCAATCTGAAAAGGTGGAGCCACTTTGTTTTTTACTACTTTAACTTTGGTTCTGTTTCCAACGATATCCTGGCCATCTTTCAGCGCTCCGATTCTGCGGATATCAAGACGTAGGGAAGAATAAAATTTGAGGGCATTACCACCGGTGGTGGTCTCAGGATTTCCAAACATCACACCGATTTTCATTCTGATCTGGTTGATGAATATCAAAACGGTGTTACTTCTGTTGAGTACACCGGTGAACTTACGCATGGCTTGTGACATGAGCCTGGCCTGCAAACCCATATGGGAATCACCAACATTACCGTCGATCTCAGCTTTCGGGACGAGTGCGGCCACGGAATCGATAACAATAATATCAACACCACCTGATCGAATAAGAATCTCGGCAATCTCAAGAGCTTGTTCACCAAAATCCGGCTGGGAAACCAGCAGATTGTCCACGTCAACACCAAGCCGTTTGGCGTATGCAGTATCGAGCGCATGCTCAGCATCGATGAATGCAGCTGTTCCGCCCAGTTTTTGTGCTTCAGCAACAACGTGGAGTGCCAGGGTGGTTTTTCCCGATGATTCAGGTCCGTATATTTCAGAAACTCTTCCCTTTGGAAAGCCACCAACTCCAAGAGCAATATCAAGGCTCAGGGCGCCCGTTGAAATCACAGGGATTTTTTCAATAGCTGCACCTCCAAGGCGCATGATGGAACCTTTACCAAACTGACGTTGAATCTGGCTGATTGCGTTGTCAACGCTGCCTTCTTTATCTTTTGCTGCTGCCATATTTGTAACCTCGTAATGGATTGTCTTTGATGATTAGTTAGTGATTGATTTTAACAGAGAGCACCTGACAATATCAAGTGCCGTTTGTGCTGTTATTTGTTGTATTTCGTATCTGTTTCCTGAAAAGAGAAAACGGTAAACCCGTGTATCTTTTTTATCTGCCATTCCTATAAAAACAGTTCCAACGGGTTTTTCTTCATTGCCACCATCTGGTCCTGCAATTCCAGTGACGGATAGGGTGATATCAGCGTTACTTTTTTTGCGCATACCATCAGCCATTGCTCTGGCAACATCTTCACTCACGGCACCTTGAGTGTTGATCATGGTTTCTTCAACATCAAGGTAGGTGGATTTCATGGAGTTTGCATAGGATATTACCCCTCCAAGATAATAAGATGAACTACCGGCAACTGACGTCATACGGTGACTGATTAATCCACCTGTGCATGATTCTGCAACAGCGAGTTTTTGGTTACTTTTGTTCAAGAGACCTCCAACCACTGATTCAAGAGTATCCTGCTCCTTTCCAAAAATGGCTGATCCAAAGGTTTTCTGAAGCAGATGTGATGTCTCCTTTGCCAGTTCTTCCGTTTTGTTTTTATCGTTGCCACGAATGGTCATGCTGAGATGAACTTCAGGGAATACCGGGTAGTAGCCAATTTCAACATCTTCATCTAATGCCAGCTTTTCCACCTCTGCATTGATTTCGCTTTCAGGTATTCCAAAAATTTTAAAGACCTGCTGCACGTTATTCAGCTGACGGCCTTTGTACCATGTTGCGAGCCTTGGAAGTACCTGCTCCACAAGGAGTGTGCGCATTTGGTGAGGGATGCCGGGAAGGAAGAAAATAGGTTTTCCATCGTGGATGAGTTGAAATCCTGCCATTCTGGCTTTTGCGTTTAAAGTCTCGGCGCCTTCTGGTAGCCAGGCAAGTTTTTCAAGAGAGCTGGCTGGTTGTGCACTGTTGGCATCCAGATGCTGTCTGATAAGTGAAAGGATTTCAAGATTTGGCATTGTAGGACGATTGAGTGCTTTAGATACGGCAACTGTGGTGAGATCATCGTCAGTGGCTCCAAGTCCGCCAGTTACAAGTACAAAGTCGACACGTCCTAACGCTCGTATCAGTGCCTCACCTATGAGCTTTGGTGTGTCGCCAATGGTATGCATGGCGTAAATGTCAAATCCTGCTTCAAACAGGTGGTGAGCAGCAAAGCCACTTGTGGTATTTGGGATTCTACCTGAAGTGAGCTCGTTGCCTATGGCGATGATTTCTCCAAGCATTGTTAGTTTCCCGCCTGCGTTCCGAAAACAACGCCATTGTCACTGATTTTTTCAAGACGTACAGATATAATCGATCCCATAAGGGCGTCATCACCAGATAGAACTACAGCAATATAATTATCCGTAAATCCGGTGAGAAGATTGTCTTTTGTTCGCTTATGTTCCACAAGAACGGGACGTTCTGTTCCTAAAAACCGTGAATAGAAGGATTCTTTCTTGATATCAGCAAGCTTGCGTAATTCTGCCACCCTTTGCTGGCTTACGGCCTTTGGTACCTGGTCTTTATAGTTTGCAGCAGGAGTTCCAGGGCGTTTTGAATAGGGGAAAACATGAAAATATGTTGCGTCGATTCCTTCGAGAAGTTCTTTGCTGTTACTGAATTCATCTTCACCTTCACCGGGGAATCCAGCGAGGATATCAATACCGATGGCAGCATCAGGAAAAGCAGCCATGCATTTTTTAATTATTTTGCGAAATGTTTCCCGGTCGTAACCGCGATGCATACGTTTAAGGATACTGTCATCACCACTTTGCAGAGGAATGTGGAAATGTGGCATGAAATTGTCACAGGATCGCATGGCATCAAGGAGAGTGTCGGTTATCTCCTGTGGCTCAATTGAGCTGAGTCTGAAACGGATATTCGGATGAGCTTTGCAGATGGCAAGCATCAGATCAGTAATGTCATTTTTCTCATCAAGATCTTTGCCGTACATACCCACATGGATTCCAGTGACTACAATCTCTTTATGGCCAGCCTCTTCAAAACGGGCAGTCTGTTTCAAGACTTCAGCTAAAGGCACACTGCGACTTGGCCCACGGGTATAAGGGACAATGCAGTAGGTGCAAAAATTCTGGCAGCCATCCTGCACACGGATATAG
>DAOVZA010000036.1 GCA_030635405.1 Desulfocapsa sp. | reverse complement strand
TGGCCCTAAGGCTCATGTGTTTTGGGATGCGCTGGATTTTGCAACAGATGCCCACGGTGACCAGTGGCGACGAACCGGCGAGGCGTACATTATGCACCCCTGTTCCGTTGCTAAGATCCTTGCAGATGAGATGGATGTAGTTGATCCGGAGATTCTTTCCGCCGCACTCCTGCACGATACCGTGGAAGACGTTGATTATGTGACCACTCAGCTTGTTGATGAAAAATTTGGCTCCTTTGTAGCAGCTATTGTTGAGGGCTGCACTAAGGTTACTCAGGACTCAAGTGATAAACAGGCACTTTCAAAAAAAGTACATCGTAAAATATTCTCAGGAGCAGCGCTCAGACCGGAAGTGATGCTTGTAAAGCTTGCCGATCGTTTGCATAATTTACGAACACTTGGCGCAATGCCAAAGCATAAGCGACAGAAAATATCTGATGAAACCCTTGATATCTACGCCCCTCTTGCCACTGTTTTTGGATTATTCAGTCTCAAACGTGAGATGTATAACCTGGCTCTCTTTTATAAGTTTCCTAAGCAGGGGGCAAAGTTACTGGGTCAGATAAATCAGTTAAAAGAATCCCCCAAAATTGCTGAAATACTGGAGACTCTTGGGCAAAATACCCGTGAAGTGTGGTTGAATGCTGAGGTAAGTGTACGAACTAAAGGGCTCTGGGCATACTATGATTCGGCAAATCGTATCTTAAAAAAAGAGATAGACAATCCCGTTGAAATACTCATTCTTGCTGACAGCACTCAGGCTTGTTATTCCGTCTTAGGGATTCTAAATCAAACTTTCCCTCCCATTCCTCGAACCATTCGTGATTTTATCGCAAACCCGAAACCCACAGGCTATCAGGGGTTGCATGCCAGAGGGATTATAAAGGGGCAAAAATATCTTTTTAAAATTAGAACAGAAGATATGGCTCGTCGAGCTCAGCGAGGATTGTTTAAAGACTGGAATTCAAAAAGTACTATCCAGCGACGGTTTATTAAGGAAATTCAGGAATTATTTGATGTTATCGGCTCCGATGAGGGCGGATCTTACCGAGACGTGATTGCGGCCAGTGGGAAAAAGGAAATATACACCTATACGCCGCAGGGTGATCTGTTCTGTTTGCCTGCGCAATCAGTTGTACTTGATTTTGCGTTTAGGGTTCATACTGATGTTGGACATAGTTGCACTGGAGCAATGATTGGTACAAGAAAATATGCCAGTGATCACAAGCTTCGAGATGGTGATGTTATTCGTATTCTTCGAGCCGATCATCCACTGCAGTTTCAGCCATCCATGTTGACTCGCTGTAGTACTCCACGAGCACGGGCGGAACTCTCCAAGACCTTTCGAGTGCGTCGCCAAAAATTGTCTCAGGAAATTGGCAAGTCCATCGTTACGCAGGAAATGCTCAGGTACGGACTGCCATTTGATCTATTGCTGGGGAAGGATCTGCAAGTAGTGTTGGACCATTTTTCCATTGAGAACCTTGAGGAGCTATATCTTTTTGTGGGGGAAGGAAGGATACAACTTCCTGGTCTCATCCAAGAGATTAAAGAAGAACTTTATCAGGGGAAATCACCGCTGGTAAAACCTACGGGGCAATTGAATAAGGTCGAATTAACCACACTTGATCCGGTAACGATAAAAATCTCAGCCTGTTGTAAACCAAACCCTACGGACAAGGGACTTTTTGCTTTCTTTAGCGAAAGAGGGTTGTCTATTCATCACAAAGATTGTCCGCAGTTGAAAAAGACAAAGTTCCAGAGAGAGGATATTGTTAATTTGCGTTGGAAACTTCGCAGGACACGGGTGGATAATGTTCAGTCACTGGTAATCATGGCCGCAACTCAGCATAGAATTATGATGCTTCTCGGTGTGGCGCCGGAAGAAATGCGTTTGTTGGATGTTACGCTTCTTTCAAAGACCCCGACCCCTCAATCAGCATGGGAAATTCGATTTCAGGTTCCCACCTTGTACGTGCTGAGAAAGGTATTACGGCATTTCGATAAGTCAGAACTGGTTTACGCCTTTGATTTTGAATATTAAACTACTGGGTAGTTGAGTCTTTACGGTAACTCTTCAATACGTTATTCAACATATCCGGCAGGTCATTTTTCTGTCTGGAACTCCTCCGCAGCTGTTTAATCGTTTTCTCAAGGGTTAGAACTTCTCCAAGAAATACATTTCGAAGAATAAGAGAGACCAGTCTGGTAATGGTGGTCAGATTGGAAATGCGGGATTGAAGATGGTCGTCACGGTCAAAAGCTGTGGATGCAAAAATTTCAACAGGATTTCCTTCAAGTTCGCTGACCGATACATACCAGGTGTTTAATTCCCGGTCACGCGTACGAAACCGAACGGCATCAAGAACCTCCGGAAGATCTTGCAGCTCGGCAACTTGAGACTCCGAGTTGCCGTTTTTGTTGTTCTGCAGGTCTGATTTGATAAGGTTGCAGATTCGCTTGATGGTTTCAGGTGTTTTCTGAATGGAATCTGCGAGTCCTCTGCATTCATCGCAAAACTCGTTACCGTGTGTCTCTATAAGGTTAGTTACTTTTCCACAACCATCACATCTTTCTGCGTTGTCTTCTGGGGTCATTGCTTCACGTATGTTGAGAAATGGGGATATGAGTTTTCAGGAGGTGACGAAATTCATCACCACTTATTTCACGAGCACCAAATGAAACTAGATGCTGCGTTGTCATCTGGCAGTCGATTGCTGCAAAATTCTGTTGTTTTAAATGGTCAACTAATGCAACCAGCGCAGCTTTTGAGCCATTACTGATTTTGGTAAACATGGATTCGCCAAAAAATATTTTACCAATTGCCAGACCGTACAAACCGCCAGCAAGATCACCATCCAGCCAGCATTCAACAGAGTGGGCATAGCCTGCACGGTATAAATCATTATAGGCTGTTTTCATCTCATCACTGATCCAGGTACCTTCCCCATTTGCTATTCTGACGTCAGCGCAGGCACTGATAACCCTGTCAAAACTTTTATCAAATGTAACTTCAAAAGCACTGTTTCTTAGAGTTCTTGCAAGCCGCTTGGAAACTCTAAATTCTTCTGGAAAGAGAACCAGTCTAGGGTCTGTGAACCACCAAAGGGGAGGCTCTCCTTCTGAATACCAGGGGAAGATACCCTGGGAATAGGCAAGTAAAAGTCTATCTGCGGATAGATCTCCTCCAATCGCAATAAGGCCGTTTTTCTCTGCAAGTGTCGGGTCTGGAAAAATAAGTTCATCAGTGAGTTGAAAAATCGGCATGCCACAGTCTAATGAGAAGGTGATATCTTGTCAACTTGCTGTTTTCGTGGGGCTAAAAAGGTTTACAAAGAATATAGCCTGCTACATTTCAATTGTTTTGCTGCCGATAAAATCTTTTAAATGTTTCTGCTGTGAGCGGGTTAGTTCAGTGAATTGAATAGAACGTTGTCTTGTTGGAGTGTTCAAGAAAGAGGAGCCTTGCGAGATCTGTTTATCCAGGATAACTTTCGTTGTGATTTCCTCGATAAGAATATCTTCAGAGCCGAGAAATATGCCAAGGTTGTTTGATCTGAGTTGTTTTGGAGTTTCTCCCATGTATCTAAACGCAAGACCTCCCATGCTGATATCTATTACGGGACCAAGAGCATTATAATCCACAGCCATAGTGCCTTCTTTGGGTCGGAAGCGTTTGAATTTTCGGCGATCTTTTTTGTAATCATTTGGGGAGCCTGTGAAGAAGGTTTCTTTTGTCTATTCTTACGTACCTAAATACATTGCTTAGGAGCAGTGGTCAACTGGAAAAATGAATAAAATCTTTTTTAGCGGCGGTTCATAATGATGTCAACCAGGTCATTATCCTGTTTATTTTCTTTGTGGAGACTCTTTTGCTGCAATGGCAGGGTAATTATAAAGATTGCCCCCTGACCCTGCTTTCCTTTTGCTGTAATCGTTCCACCGTGGCGCTTGATGATCTTTTTGCAAATTGAAAGCCCAATACCCATTCCATCAGAATGCTGTTTGTTGTGAAGTCGTTTGAATACATCAAATATTAGCTGTTTGTGTTCGGTCTTAAACCCAATGCCATTGTCTTCAAGGCTGATATGGACATAGGTTTGATTGTCATACTGATCTGGATATTCAATACATTGTATTGTGATTTCCGGTTTGCGATTTTGATGGATATATTTCAGACTGTTTCCAATAATATTTTGAAACAGCTGTCTCATCTGAAGGGGATCTGCCTCTATGACTGGTAATTCTGGGTCGACATTAATATGTGCATCGGTTTTTTCTATCTTTATGGTGAGATCTTCAAGAACCGAATTAATAATGTCCTTTAAGTTAACTTTTTGGAAGGGAATGGCTTTGCTGCTTACCTTGGAGTAGAGGAGTAAGCCATCAATGAGTTCCTGCATTCGATTAGCCGAGATTTCAATTCGTTCAAGATAGCTGATTCCTTTTGCAGGAAGATCTGATGCGCATTTTATCCGAATTCTATCGCTGAAAGCCCGTATAAGCATTAATGGTTCTTGTAAATCGTGTGAGATTATGTGAGCAAAATCCTCAAGTTCAACATTCCGAGCTTGCAGGTATTCCGTTGTGGCGGCAAGGGATTGTTCAACCTTCTTCCAGTTACTGATGTCTTTTGTGACAATAATGATTCCGGTAAACTTTCCACCAGGTTCCTTGAAAGGTGTGGCTGTAATAATACAAGGGATTTTTGTGTTATCGTTACAAAGTTTATCTGTTTCTGTTTCGACCCACTTGGATCCGTTTTGTATTTGAATGAGTGGGCATTGTTCAGTGTGGCAAAGTTTTCCTGGGAAGACATCATGGCATTTCCGGCCCTGAATTTCTCCAGCCTTTTTACCGGTGAGTCTGTAATAAGCCTTATTCGCACGTATTATATTAAAATTGCGGTCTATAACGTGCATGCCGTCTGGAGCACTATTAAATATTTGTATGAATTCGTCATTGATGGCTACGAGTGCCGCCTCAATTCGTTGCTGTTCTTTTACTTTACTATCAAGAAGCGAGTTCGTGTTTTGTAGTTCAGAAGTCCGACAATTAATTGTTGTTTCAAGATTTTCCTGGGTAGCTATCAACTCTTTTTCTGTTTGTCTATGTTCCTTGATCTCTTGTTCGAGTCGCTTGTTTGTTTCTAGGATCTTTTTTCTGCTGCGAGCAAGGCGCCCGCCTAAAAAGAGAATGCCAAAAATACCGGTCATGGCAACAAAAATATGGCTAAAGAGAAGTGGCCATTGGGACTTATGGAAAAGATTAGGCAAGCTTATGGAAATACCACCACGGATATTGCCCTTTGGCTGAGCAGCCTCCAAATGGCATGGCATACATTCTTTAGTGTAGGGAAGGGGTGCCATGTAGTGGAAGATCTCTTCACCATCTTTCATGGAAAAGCTACTTTTCTCTGAGTTTCCGATCGCAAAGGATTCAAGCCATGGGATTTCCCATGGGTAGGGCTTGTTGTCAGGTCGAAGTGGGGTGAGGCTTGTGATATGGAAGGTGATTTCCCCTTTTTCCTGACTGATGGCGGCAATCTGCCGGGTCATATATGATGGATTTATAAGCGTTAGACGTTTTCCGTATTCGTCTTTAATAGACTGCTTTTCTTTGGGAAGGTAGAGATTTGGAGGGCTGTCTTTAGTCGTATACACATACACCCCACCATGCATAAGATTCCAGCGGCGAGAGTTGATTATCTGATCAAAAAATGCTCTTGCTGTACCGGTGGCGATATCATTTTTTTCACGGATATCATCCACCTTATTCCAAGCGAACGACGACGCCACAGCTAGAAGCCAGATAGCGATAGCAATAAATCGAGTTTTTGGTAACCGTCCGATCATATATGAATACAATTTATTGGAACAGTTTTACAGGAAATGTGCTCCCTTAGAGAAGGCAGGTTTTGTTTTGCAATTCCTGCAGGAAAACCTTCTCATTTTCTGAATAATCAACCGGACATTCAATAAGGTGCACGCCAGGTACTGATAAACACTCTTTTAATATACCGGTGAATTGGCCATTTTCGGTGACTCGATGTCCATTTGCTCCGTAACTCTTTGCATATTGTATAAAATCCGGGTTACCAAAATCAAGGCCAAAATCAGGTAAATTCATTCCTCTTTGTTTCCACTTGATCATTCCGTAGCCGTTATCCCGCAAAATAATAATAACCATATGTAACTTGAGACGCACGGCAGTTTCTAATTCCTGAGAGTTCATCATGAACCCGCCATCGCCACAGACGGCTATAACTTGTCTCTCCGGGTGCACTAGTTTTGCGCCGATTGCTGCAGGAAATCCTGCACCCATTGTTGCCAATGCATTGTCGAGTAGCAGTGAGTGTGAGTGGGTGGCTTTAAAATTACGGGCAAACCAGATTTTATACATTCCATTGTCAAGTGAAACGATGGAGTCGTGAGCAACTGTTTTTCTGATGTCGCTTACTATATGCTGAGGGGTATTTGGAAATTGGTCGTGCCCTTGATCCTGGAAAACATGGGCGTTAATTTCCTTATGGATTCGTTTGAAGTAGCTGTTGTCTAATGGAGGCATATCTGCCAGAGCATCTTTTAGTGCAAGAAGAGTGTGAGCGATATCTCCTAATACCTCATACTGTGGAAAGTAGACCTGATCCATATCAGCTGGGGCAAAGTGGAGATGGATTACTTTCATCTTTCCATGATTCATAAAAAATGCTGGTTTTTCAACGACATCATAGCCAACATTGATTATGACATCTGCTCTATCAATGGCACAGTGCAGGTAATCATGGTCTGAAAGGGCTGCCGTGCCCAGACATTGATCAGAATGTTCGTCCACGACGCCTTTACCCATCTGGGTGGTAAAGAAATATAAACCAGATGCTTGGATCAGCTCGAGTGCTACGGGGCATATCTTAGCTCTGTTTGCAGCAGCACCAAAAAGAATGAGTGGAAATTTTGCCTGCTTGATTATGTCTGCTGCCTGCTTGATGGCATCAGGGTTGGCAATGGGATAGAGGATATTTGTTTTAGGAAGAGGAGGACTGTTTATTTCTTCTGCAGCAATGTCCTCTGGAAGTTCCATATGTACAGGACCGGATTTTCCATTAACAGCAATTCGGAACATATCCCGGGTCATAGCAGGAATTGTGCCGGCATTCACCACCTGTTTTGTGAATTTTGTAAGTGGCTCCATCATGCTGACGACATCAAGAATTTGAAACCGACCCTGTTTACTTTTCTTTATCGGTTTCTGGCCGGTGATGAAAAACACAGGCATACCGCCGAGCAGAGCATAGGACACAGCAGTCACAAAGTTGGTTGCACCTGGCCCTAAAGTTGACAGGCAGACTCCCGGTTTTCCTGTGAGTCGTCCGTAGGTCGCGGCCATAAAGCCTGCAGCCTGTTCATGCCGAGTCAGGATAAGTTGAATGGAAGAGTTACGCAGGGCTTCCAGGAAGGCAAGGTTTTCTTCTCCCGGGATACCAAATATTGTTGTAACACCTTCATTCTCAAGACATTGAACCAGAAGTTCCGCTCCGTTCATGGGATCCTCGTATATAGTAGAATTGCTGAAGTAATTTTAAGCTATTTATGATTCGATACTTTTATCAAATCATAATGGTGCAGGCAATGACCTACATTAATATCATAATGATACCCATTGCAGTTAGAAAGGCAAATATGATTTGTAAATAAAGCTCTCGGGGGATCTTTCCATAACTGATGGTTCCTAGAACTGTACCGAGCAGAACAAATGGGGCTGAAATCATAAAATAGGTGAATATTTCCAGTGTGGTGAGACCATTAACGGCATGTACAGCGGCTATCAGGTATGAATTGAAAAGGAAGAATCCACTGAGCGTTGCCTTTATTGTATCTTTCTTCCAGTCGTTCAGTGTTGCATAAATAATAGTTGGAGGGCCTCCTGCACTGAATGCTGCTCCAATTGCTCCGGATAAAAATCCTGCGACATAGGCCCATATTTTATGAAGCTTTTTGGGCTTGGGAGTACTGAACAAGCTATGAAGTGAGTAAGCGATCAGCAAAGTTCCGAGGGTTGTCTGAATAATGGTTGAACTCACCCGTTTAAGGATCGTGGAACCGACAATGATACCGGGAATTGCGGCGATACAAATGGGGGCAATTTTTTGTAGCTCCAGATGTTTTCGCATTTTCAGGGAAAGATAGGTGGTGATGACAAGGCTGTTTAAAATACAGAGAGGGACAGCGCTTTTTATATCTATCACAAGACTAAGCAGAGGTATTGCCACCAGTGCAGATCCAAAGCCGGTCATGCCTTGAACAAATCCGGCTAATAGAAAAATAGCACTGATGAGGAAAGGGGTGAACATATAAAATTACCTTGAATAGCAGTGTTGTTCTGTATACATTTCTGTGAGCAATTTAGTGGTATGAAATTTGTTTTTTGATTGAAAATAACTTGGTTTAGAAAAGTTAATGCTTTAAATGTCAACGTAATGGTGTCATTTAAAATTCAATTTGCATCTTTTACGAAGATTCATGTATTATGACAGTGTTTATTACTTTTAGATAGAAGTTTTTCTGGCTGGATACCAGCCATGAGGTGAAATAAAAGAATTATATGCAGGATGATCAAAAAATAGAGGCAGCGGCACTGTTTCAGGAAGAGTGTAATACAGATCACTTCTTCGTTGGCGGTGGTCGTGGTGCCGTACTCAGTGATATTGAAACTGCCCTGAATGACAAAGTTGATCTTGTCACCCTCGCAGGTGAAGAGGGGAGTGGTAAAACCATGCTTTGCAAGATGTTACAGGCACAAAATAATGTGCAGTGCAAAATGCTTTTTCTTCCTGAAATTGTGGAGTCTTTTGAGGATGTTGTTCGTGTGGTTGCCCATGAGTGTGGGTTGAAATATCCGGCAGATACAAATAGAGCAGACGCGAAAAAAATCTTTCTCAGTTTGGTGGAAACCTTGCGAGAGAAGGGCGAGTCATTACTTCTTATTTGTGATGAAGCAGAAAAGATGTACCTGGCAACTCTTGAGCGGCTCCGAAAGGTTCTTGATGATGTGAACGCCGAAGGTGGAGGTTTACAACTTCTTCTTTCTGGAAGGAAAAGTCTTGGAAATAATTTGGAGCAACTTGCGCTATGCGATTTTAAGACAATATCTGAAAAACAATTCTTTCTCTCAGCGCTGGACGATAATGAAACATGGAACTATCTGAATTTTTGTGTCCAGAGGTTTCAGGATAAAGACCAGAAGGAAGTTTTTACCATAGAAGCTGCTACAAAGATTGCATCGATGGGAAGAGGCAATCTACGCTTGATTAATGTGTATGCAGAAGAGTCTCTTAAGTCATCGAGCGCGGACACCTCTTTTCTCGTTCTTCTTGATCATGTAAAGGATGACTCTCACGATGATATGCTTGCTTCTCCTGGAGGGCCATCAAACCTGTCTTTGAATCCTAAATATCTTATTGGAGGGCTGGCGGCTTTTTGTTTTGTATTGCTTCTCTTTGTGTTTATGGGAGGAGGGGACGAGGTTATAACTGAGAAAGTTCCGGAAAAGAAAATTAACCCGGTTGTTGCGGCTATTACACCTCCGCCATCGGTTACTAAAACACAACATTCGATTGTGGCGCCAGTAGTTGAAGGGGAAACAGTTAAGGTCGAAATTAATGAACCTCAAGGAGGAAATGAGGATATCGTTATTACTCCGATCGAACTGGAACCGAAGATTGTTCGGCTTCAGAAGATAAAATTAGTTGAAGAGCTTAAGCCTGTTAATAAGATGACTCCGCTTTCAGAACGGCAAGAGGCAAACCCGGTGGAGATATCTCCAGTTGAAATTATAGATACAATGAAGAATGAGGGTGTTGCCACTGCTACTCCTGAAAGAATTATAGCTGATAAGAGAAAAATCCTTCTAGGTACTCGTATTGCAAGTAGTAAAACAAAAAAGGTAATTGTAAAGCCGACTGTATTGCCTGAGGCGGCAACTGTTACTCCTCAAATGCTGAGGGATCCAGTTTTGGGGAGATTCTTTGCCACAGGTAAAAAATGGCTGTCTGGTGAAATGGCTTCTCAGTTCAGTATTCAACTTATGGCGTTAAAGTCTGAACAGGCGGAGTCAAATTTGAAGAAAATTGTATCGCAACCAGATTATCAAAAGGTTGCCGATAAATTAATAATATTAAGAAAGAGTTCATCACCACCTGTGTTCTTTGTCTTTTATGGCACCTACTCAAGTATGTTTGAAGCAAGAAATGCACGAAATACTATGCCTATCTTTCTTCGTGATCGTAACCCGTATCCTGTTTCAGTGCGGGGAGCTATAGAAAAAGCCCGTGCAGAGTAGTCTTTGTTCTTGAAGGTGTTCTTGTTTTTAGAAGACTGGGGATACTGTTTCTTTCAGGTGCGATGTGTCGATGCTATTTTCTAATTTCCATGAGATATCCTAACGACGTTGTGGTGGACAAAACAATCTGACTGTTCCTTGGAAATAAGGAATCTTCCAGGTTTGTGGACTTTTAAAATCATGATGAAGAGGCT
>DAOVZA010000281.1 GCA_030635405.1 Desulfocapsa sp. | reverse complement strand
TCCACGTCTTGAACCTCCCTTGCCACCTTCATCTGCTTCTTCATCATCTGGCATTTCTTCCCTAATTCGTCTATCCACCCAGCCCGTGAAGAATTGCCAGGCAAGATAGATCAGGATTATAATGAGTACGGAACTCAAGATCCCAGCCGTAAACATCCTGCCGAGTGTCACATCGATCTTGAAGAGGCCAAGAAAGAAGAAAATAAGAAGGGCCAGCAAAAGAGTTCGATAGGTGAGCTGGATCTGGTGAATATGCCTGTCGTTACAGAATTTACTCAGTAGAGAGCTCTGCATGTTGTCCACATCTTCAGGTTTTCTAAGAACAATGGCTAGCAGTCTGCGTCCCCATATATCCAAGGAAAAAAAGACAGGAATGGACAGAAGGCCAATGATGATTTTTCCAAAATGGATCTTGCCTGTTTCAAGTACTCTAATTTCCCAGAAAATAGCGACACAAAGGATAAAAAGCATGACTGGCATCTGCCAATAGGGTGCAAACTGAGAAGTTATTGATACCTTTTTATTCTCTTCTTTGTAGGCGGGCAACAGTGCATCAATCACTGGTTGTCGACTTTTGATAACCATGACCATAAGCATAATGGTTGTACTGAGAATAATCAGACCAATACTGGCGAGGAGAACACTTTCATCTGCACCTGATCTTTTCATTATCATTCCGGATCGTGCAAGAAAAATTTCGATGGCACAAATAATAAAACTTGAGATAAAGAGCGATCTAGCAACTTGATCTGTGAAAGGAAGAATCCGAAGAAATGGTCGCAAAGGAGAAAGAAATATTGTGAGTAAAAAGAAGAGAACCCTGATGTAATATCCGCCCAGAAGATAGTTTGAAGCGATATTTGCAGCAAGCCCCTTTTCCGGGAAGATAATCACATGAAGGCTGAAGGTGATCAGCACAAATGTTATTAAAAAAAGTGCTTCCAGGGAAATTCCTAACGCGATACGTGTCAGTTTGTGGAAAAATCCATCTGAGGAAGGATTGCTGATAAAGATATAGGCAGCACGTAATCGTTTCCGTAGAAATAGTTCGACCAGTACACCCGCCAGAAGAATAGAGCAGATTTGGAATATCAATAGAAAGGGATAGCCATCATAATATTTGGTGGCTATTTGCTGCCAGGTATTCTGTAATGCCTGCGGCATAAGAAGGAAGCCGCTGAGTTGTTCCTGAAAAGCATCGGCAAGTTCATGGCTGCTTGTAACTGCTTCGTAAAAAGGTCGGTCAATGATCTGGGCAGCCGGGGAAGATGAACTTCCCGGGGGAGCAGCATTTACACATAAGGCAAAGGAGTGCAGCAGGAATATGCAGCTAAGCAGTATCCAGGGACGTGTGTGGTGTAGAAATAGGGCGTGTATTAATTTCATCACTTTAATCGTGTTTGTTCATGCTTGAATTGATTTATTGAAAGAAAAAATCGTCTTCAGAATATCCACTGCTTATGATTGGTATTTAATCATAATTAAACTATTTTTAACAGAACTCTTATCATTGGGTAGAGGGAAGCCAGTAAGTTTAACAGTTTGAAACTAAACTGCAAATAAGGTTGTCTTTCAAATGTATCTGTTCCACCAGGACGAGGGTGTTTTGAAATTCCAAAGTACCACGTTGTGTTATTTTTTGTTTTGTGGTTAACATGAATATCAGCTATCTCCTGTCTGTATCATGTGTCATGCACAGGGGGAAAGACAAACAGAGAAGTATTTCACCAGCAAGGAGGAAAAATGGCAATTATTGAAGCGATTTGTATCAGTAAGAAAAAGGGTATGGTGAAAAAACCGGTGGAACTTGCAACCTTTAAGGAAGGATTTGGCATTGAGGGTGACGCCCACGGTGGTAAATGGCATCGCCAGGTTTCTCTGCTCGCTGGTGAAAGCATCGATATTGTAAAAGAAAAGCTTCCGTCGTTGAATGAGGGTGCTTTTGCTGAAAATATCATTACAAGGGGCCTTGCCCTGTCGTCGGTTTCTGTTGGGGACAGTATTCAGATAAGTAATGATATTGTTCTTGAAATAACTCAGATTGGCAAGAAATGTCACAATGATGGCTGTGTAATAAAGAAGGCCACCGGAGATTGCATTATGCCTAAAGAGGGTATTTTTGCGAAGGTGATTCGTGGTGGTGAGGTAAGGGCGGGTGAAACGATTGTTTTGAATAGTTGAAGCTTGATTTTCTCTGGCATGCAATTTGCCCTGGCACCCGAAAAAAATCTGGTGCCAGGGCATTTATAAAAAGAAACAGCTACAGATTACAGTTTAAATCCTCCAACCATATCTTTGAGTTTTTCGGCTGTCTCAGAGAGCTCAGTTGCACTACTCTGTACTTCACCGCTTGAAGTTGCCATCTCAGTTGCAGACTGATTGACCATGGTGATATCCTGGGCAATTTGTCCTGCAACAGCAGAACTTTCAGCTACATTCTCATTGACTTCTGCAAGTCCCTGAGCTGCTTGAGCCACATTTGAAGCGATCTCATCGGTGGCCGATGCCTGTTCGCTGACTGCCCCGGTGATGGTGCCCACTGTGTCATTTACGTTGTTGATGACTTCAGTGATTCGTTCTATTTGCGTTACCGTCTCAGACGTTGAACTCTGGATATCTTCAATCTGAGATTTAATCTGACCGGTGGCGTCTGCCGTCTGTTTGGCCAGTTCCTTGATCTCATTTGCCACCACTGCAAATCCTTTACCGGCATCACCGGCGCGGGCTGCTTCGATGGTTGCATTTAGAGCAAGGAGATTGGTTTGCCCGGAAATATCAGTGATTACTTCAGTCACTTTACTGATTTCACTGGCTGCAAGGCCAAGCTGCTGGACTTTGATGGTGGCGCTTTTAGCCTCTTCCACTGCTTCAGCGGTGACCTTACTCGCCTGTTCAGTGTTATTGTTAACATCATTAATGGTGGCGGTCATCTCCTCTGCAGCAGATGCTACTATATTCATGTTGGTGGTGGTTTGTTCAGTTGCTGCAGCGACTGAATCCATATTGACGCTCATTTCTTCTGCTGCTGCGGCTACAGAGTTTGACTGGTCAGAAACGCTGTGTGCGCCTCCTGACATTTGTTCTGCAATGGCAGAGAGTTCGGTTGTTGCTGATGATATGGTGACCACACCTTGAACAACATTCTTGAACATATGCTGTAGTTTGAGAATGAAAAGATTGAAATTATTGGAGAGTTCCTGTAGCTCATCGTAGTTGGATTTTGTGAATACCTCACAATCCTTACAGTCGGTAACCTTACCACTGAGTACATCGATACAGTCCGGATCATCTGCCATAGTTCCACTAATTTCCCAGCATAGATCACTCTTGCCATAGCTTCTGCACGATGGGGTGTTGCACTTTTTCACATCTGAGCAAACCTTACAGTCAATTTTAAGGCGCTGGGTTAGATCTCCTTCACCAGCGGACATGTTTTTCAAATTGTCAGTTATGCTGCGAAGTGGTCTTATAATCATGTTACTGATAAAAATTGCTAACATAATACCAATAACAATGGCAGCAAGTCCTACCCCGATGGCTATCTGAGAAAGAGATGCATTCTTTTGGGAAATCGCTTCAATTGTACTAACTGAAGATTCTTCGGCTTTCTTATGGAGAGCTTCCACAGCAGGTTCAATTTTGTGAACCGCTGCCCGCATGGTGGCAGTTAGAGTGGTGATTTTTGCATTTTCTTCCACCATAAGATCGAATGAGTGCTGGTACTTATTCAGCGCAGATGTGGTATCGTCAATATGTTCTTTGAGGATTCCAGAGTTTGCAGCAACTGCTTTGAGCTTTGCAATGGCATCGTCAGTTATTTTGATATATTTTATGTCGTTGAGAAGTATCTAGTCTTTTTCATTTTTACGAAGATCCAGTAAGAGAGCCGCTG
>DAOVZA010000357.1 GCA_030635405.1 Desulfocapsa sp. | reverse complement strand
TCTCTACGACGCGGTACTCCATCAGAAATACACTATCGGAAGTGGCTCCTATTCCATAACACATTCCTTACAGCACTGGATTAATGATGGCCTGATGGCCCTCTTCTTTTTTATGGTGGGGCTTGAAATAAAGCGTGAGATCCTGGTTGGTGAACTTGCTGACAAAAGACAGGCTATGTTGCCAATTGCTGCAGCCATAGGCGGAATGATCGTCCCTGCTGTTGTGTATGCTTCTATTAACATGGGTAGTGATGCCATCTCCGGTTGGGGAGTACCTATGGCTACTGACATCGCCTTTGCCATGGGTGTTCTTGCACTCCTTGGTTCACGGATTCCAAAACCTTTGGTTGGTTTTTTACTGGCACTTGCCATTGTAGATGATCTTGGGGCAGTTCTCGTTATTGCAGCCTTCTACACTGATCAAATTAATATTTTTCCGCTTTTATTTGCAGCGGCTGCCTTTGTCATGCTGGTTCTATCAAATATTGCAGGTATTCGTCGTCCCCTACCCTATATTATTTTTGGTATACTTCTTTGGATTGGAATGCTGGAATCAGGAATCCATGCAACACTTGCAGGCGTAATAACTGCACTTACAGTTCCCGCAGGATCTCTCTGTAATGCAGCTCCTTTTGTCAAACGAATGCGTCAGTTAACCACTAAATTTGAATGCCTTGAACAAGAAAACGAACATATAATGCAGAACAGCGAACAACAAAAGACCCTCCAATCCATGGAAAATTTTGTTCATTGCATGGAGAGCCCCCTGCAGCGAATGGAGTACAATCTGCATATATGGATCGCCTTCCTTATTATTCCAATCTTTGCTTTAGCAAACGCTGGAATTCCAATCGACTTTTCAACACTTGGTACTACTTTTTCTGATCCTGTTACAATCGGTGTTATTGCAGGACTTATCGTAGGTAAAGTGGTTGGTATCTCTTTTTTCTCCTGGCTGGTACTTAAAACCGGGGTGAGCAAACTGCCCGAAGGAGTCACCATGGCTCAAATAGTAAGTGTAAGCCTGCTTGCTGGTATTGGTTTTACCATGTCAATTTTTATCGGTGGCCTTGCATTTACCAATCAGCAATATCTGCTCAATGCAAAAATTGGCATCCTTACTGCCTCCCTTGCTGCAGGTATTGCCGGATACATTGCACTACGCCTTTGCACTACAAAACCTGAAGAAAGACAACACTAAAAAATGTCATTACTTGCAACACTTTCAGATATCGTTAAAGGATGTCCACGAAACATAAGAAGGAGGCTTCTGCGTGATATTCTGCTCATTGTCTTTGTCACTTCCGGTGCCATTCTCAGTATCGTGTTTTTTCAGGGTATAAAAACCCAGCATGACTTTTCAAATGCTATTATCGATAAAGCAAACATTAGGGTTTCAAGCCACTTTCAATCCTTTACAGATCCTCTGGGACATATCTTAAAGCTACTTGGAAAATGGGGTGAATCAGGCCTGCTTAATGTTAATGACCCAAATCTCATAGCCACTCAATTTCAAGCATTAATGGAGATTCTACCCACCATTCACTCCATATCTATAGCTGACACAAATGAGAACAATATTCAGCTTTCTCACAATAATGATGCGTGGCTATTAGAGGATTCCCATGGTGAAAAAGCAACACTTTCAGAATGGATTAAAGGAGAAGCCAAAAACAAAACTATTCTGGATGAAAAACATTACAGTATGTCCACCACAAACTGGTTCCGTGGTGCTGTAACCCTGCCCTCCGATACCGCTTTTTTTCTCACTGAACCCTATCTGCAAAAAACCACTGGGGAAACTGTTATCACGGCAAGCCTGTACTGGACCAAACGAAACGATCCAAATGGTGGTCATGTTTCTGCGGTCTCTTTTACCATAGAAAGCCTGATGGAATTTATTGAAGAGCTCAGGATCACGCCCAATAGCAGCATATTCCTCTTTGAAAAAGATGGCACTCTGCTTAGTGATATCCACAAAGACAGCATAACTCCAGAGTCAATACTTGCTAAAATAAGCTCAACATTAAGAACTGACTCAGCCATGGACAGCAAGACCATTGCAATTAAGGATAGAGGAAATAGCTGGTGGGTAGGAATAAGCCCTCTGCATACCGCTAACAATGATGTTGTGGTCGCAGTTATTATACCGGAAGATGATATTTTCTCCGACCTGCGCCAGCAATGGATTCGCTTTGCTTTAATTGTCGGATCAATCCTCCTGCTCGGTATTATTATGACAGTTTATCTTGTGAAGAAATATAGTCACCAGTTGAAAGATCTCCCACAACAGCATGTTAACACCCATAGTTATGTGTCAGAAATTGCAGCTCTGATCAGCGCTGGAGAATCAACAACCCTTGAATTCAAATCCACCATGCGGACCAATTTAAAGACTGGAAAACCTGGCAAGGAAATTGAAATAGCCTGGTTGAAAACAGTTGCTGGATTTATGAATAGTGATGGAGGAATTCTTCTTATTGGTGTGGATGACAGCGGGGCAATGCTTGGTACCGATGCAGATAAATTTGCAAATGAAGATAAGTGCCGACTTCATTTTAAGAACATGCTGAACACTCATATAGGCGCAGAGTTCACACGATTTATCCACCTGAAGGTTGTTGATATAGACGAAAAGACCATACTCATTATAGAGTGTGAACGTGTGCGAAGACCGGTTTTTCTCTCGATGGGCAAACAGGAAGATTTCTTCATTCGTTCTGGCCCTTCAAGCATGAAACTGACCATGAGTCAGATGGTAAAATATCTTGGAGAACGATAAAATGGATCCTAAATACCAACACATAACTTCACGTTGTTTTGTTAATGCTCCCTGGTATGAATTAAAAGACAAGTATCTGGATCTCTTTCTGCACCATAAAATTCAGCCAGAAATTGGTTTAGAAGGGCTTTGCCTCTATAACGAATCAGAAGATGAATTTAAAAAAATCGCTGACATTCTGCATTCAAACAAACTCTCATGTACACTTCATGCACCTTTTTTTGACCTGGCCCCTGGTGCTTTAGATCCTACTATTCTTGAAGCGAGCCGTAATAAACTACAAAAGGCAGCAGGCCTTATTAAAGTTTTCAAACCTCGTTCAATGGTCTGTCATTTAAATTACGAGGAAAACAAGCAGGGATATAAAAAAGAAGAATGGCTTCTATCAGCACATGAAACATGGCAGGAGCTCAACGAAATC
>DAOVZA010000175.1 GCA_030635405.1 Desulfocapsa sp. | reverse complement strand
TCTGTGACAGATGGAAAAATAACTCGTAAGGCATCGGTTCATGTATTACGTGATGGTGTGGTTGTTTATACCGGAAAAATTGAATCATTAAGACGTTTTAAAGATGATGCCAAAGAGGTACTGTCTGGTTATGAGTGTGGTATGTCCATCGAAAACTTCAATGACATTAAGGTTGGAGATATTCTTCAAGCATTTGTTATGAAAGAAGTTGCCGCAAAACTTGGTGCTACTCTTCATGAAAAAAAAGCCAGTGAGAAGGATGAGAAGGATGAGGAAGAAAACGAAGAATAGCAGAATTGCAATGTGACCAGGAAGTAATTTCGAAATATCAAAGCACAAGTGTTTTAACTTGAGCTTTGATATTTTTTGTTTAAGCGTATTTTTAGTAAGTTGTGAAATTGATGAATATTTGGGATCCCAAAGAAACTATTGAATCCGTTGGCCTTGGTAAGAGGGAACGGAAACGATCCACACGAGTGGCTGAAGCCATTCAAATGGAATTGTCTCTCTTCTTTTTACAGAAGGTACGGGACCAGAAATTACGTGATGTAACAATCACCAGAGTAGAAGTTACAGATGATTTAAGAAGTGCACGGATTTTCTATGCAGTTGCTGGTGGAGAAAATGCTGGGAAACAGGCAGCCTCAGCTCTTAAACATGCCGCTGGCTTTGTACGCAGTCATCTCGCTAAAGTTTTAAATCTCAGGCATACTCCCTCCTTAACTTTCATTTTTGATGCTAAGGCAGAAAAGGTTCGAGAAATGGAGGCTCTTTTAGATGAAATTGCCTCTGAAAGAAATAGGAATGAAGATGGTTCCTGATTCCATTGTCGAACTTATCGGGAATGCCAGTCATGTAGTTCTTGTCACTCATATACATCCCGATGGTGATGCTATGGGTTCTTTGCTTGGATTGGCAGATATTCTTGAATCCAAGGGGAAGACCGTTTTTCGGTATCTTGATGCACCCGTTTCCCACCTGTATGATTTCCTTCCCTCTGTTGACCTTACGGATACTGATCTTGATGCAGCTGTGCAATTTGCAGAAAAGGCTCGTTCAGAAGGGAATAAAGTTGTGGCAGTCGCTCTTGATTGCGGAGATGTCGGGCGTCTTGGCGAAGCAAATGAAAAACTCCTGAGTATTTCTCCTTTTATAGTAATTGATCATCACCGAGGACATACAAAATTTGGTGATCACCTGTGGCTTGAAAGTGACTGTTCATCAACAGGCGAGATGGTGTATGAACTCGCTCTTGTACTGAATGCGAAGGTGTCACTCACCGCTGCTTTCTGTTTATACGTTGCCATTGTAACCGATACAGGTTCCTTTCGTTATGAAAGTACTAGTCCTAGAACATTACGAATTGCCGCAGATCTCGTGGAAACAGGTGTGCGACCCGATGAAGTAGCAGAAAGGGTATATGACAACTACACTCTGGCCAGACTGCGTCTCATGGAAATGGTACTTGCAACACTGAGTGTTCATGGCGCAGGGCAGATTGGGTTGATCAATGTCAGTGCAGAAATGTTTACAGAAAGCGGTGCGACTCGAGATGATGTCGATGGATTTATTAATTATCCTCGTTCTCTAAGTAGTGTACAGGTGGCAGGTTTTATCAAGGAGACTGAGAAGGGAGTCGTTTCTGTGAGTCTGCGAGCCAAAGGAAATGTCGATGTTGCTGTAATCGCTGCAGGATTTGGTGGTGGTGGTCATAAAAATGCTGCAGGATTTCGATTTTCTGATAAATCCATTGAAGAAGTCAAAACACTAGTACTTGATGCTTTGAATCAGGCTATTGCCTAATTCGATCCCGTTACTTAAAATGGAAAATGAATTTGAAGCAGGAGCCTTTCTGGTTGATAAACCCGAAGGTTCCAGTTCTTTTTACATGGTTCGTAAAGTGCGTAAAGCACTTGGTATGAAAAAGGTTGGTCATGCCGGAACACTTGATCCCTTTGCCACCGGCTTACTGATTATTTGTGCCGGACGCCCTGCAACCAAAATGATCAGTCAGATCATGGAGGGTGAGAAAGAATATCTTGCCACTCTTCGTCTCGGAATAGAAACCACTACTCTTGATCCTGAAGGTGATGTCATCTCGACTCATCCTGTTGGGTCAATTTCTGAAAGTGTGGTTGAGGCGTGTCTGGAGCAATTTCGTGGTGAACAGCTACAAGTTCCACCCATTTATTCCGCTTTAAAGCATAAGGGGAAACCCCTTTATCATTATGCTCGTAAGGGGATCGCAATAGTAAAACCACCTCGCGAAATAATCATTCATACACTTGAGCGAACCGATGAAGGGGAAGAGTTAAGTGATACTTCTCCCTATCTTACGATCAGGGTTGTTTGCAGTAAGGGAACATATATCCGTACTCTTGCCGGCGATATAGGCAAGGTTCTGGGTTGTGGTGCTTATTTGACGGCACTGCGACGTACAAGAAGTGGATGTTTTCATATCGATAACAGCGTTGATGGAAAGGATCTGATGGATGAAAATGCACGAGAAAAATTGATGAATAAGGTCTTATCTGTGTCTGATGTATCTAATCTGTTGCAATAATTGTGTGACGTGGTACATGGTACGAATAGATTAATGTTTAAAACTGGTGAACACTATCTAAACCAGTATAAATACCTTCACAAAATTCTTTTTTAGATAAACATGAAAAGAATTTATAAGGTATTAAAATGTCCCCGCCACCGGGACTCGAATTGTAATACTCTAAAAATAACGATTTTTTATATAAAGAAACAGGAGGTTTGTTTTGGCACAATCAGCAGTTAAAAAAAATGAAATTATAGAGAAATTTAAGATTCATCCAAGTGATACCGGTTCTTCCGAGGTGCAGATTGCACTCATCACTGATAGAATTCAGTACCTCACCGATCATTTCAAAACCCACAAAAAAGATCATCACTCTCGTCAGGGACTGTTGAAACTTGTTGGTCAGAGAAGAAGTCTGCTTGATTATCTTAAGAAAAAAGATGTCATTAAATACCGTGCGCTTCTTGAGGCACTTGGTATTAGAAAATAGTTTTCCCTAAGAGGTGTATTTAGCACCTCTTAATTGTAAATATGGCGCCTAATTTGGTGCCGATTTGCCATTCAGGTGTATTCATGCTGCGTTATCGCAATGATGCACCTGTTTTTTTTGGTGAATCAACCATGCTGCAATAAGGCAGCTGGAGAATGAATTATGTTTAAAAGAGTTGAAGTTGAAGTAGGCGGTAAAACCATTTCCCTTGAAACCGGAAAAGTAGCCAAACAGGCTGATGGATCTGTTATTATGCAGACCGGCGGTACTGTAGTCCTTGTAACAGCTGTTGCTGGAAAGGAAAATAAACCGGAGCTTGGTTTTCTGCCTCTTACTATAGAGTATCAAGAACGTATGGCATCTGTTGGCCGCATTCCCGGAAACTATTTCCGTCGTGAGATTGGTCGCCCAAGTGATCAGGAAGTTCTTACCTGTCGTATTATTGATCGCCCTCTGCGTCCATTGTTTGCTAAAGGATATTTTTCAGAGACCCAGATTATTGCCACCGTACTTTCAGCTGATCAACAAAATGATCCTGATGTCCTCGCATTAAATGGTGCATCCTGTGCACTCAGTATTTCCGATATTCCTTTTGAAGGCCCCATTGCAGGTGGTCGTGTTGGTTATATTGATGGTGAGTATGTATTAAACCCAACCAAGGATGAGCTTGAAAATTCTCGCATGGATATGATGGTTGCCTGTACCAGCGAGGCAGTAACCATGGTTGAAGGAAAAGTTGATACCATGAGTGAAGAAGAAGTGCTTAACGCCATCTTCTTTGTTTTTGACTCTGTTCAACCACTTATCGATATGCAGATTGATCTGCAGGGAAGTAATGGTAAAGTAAAACGCGTTGTTGAGCCTATTCCTGTGAATGAAGAACTGCTTGCTAAGGTTGAAAAGATTGCTGCAGAGGGCATGGTTAATGTCATCGCTACTGCAGATAAACTTGAGCGTGGTCGTGTCTATGACGATTTGAAGAAAAGTGTCATCGCTGGTCTTGATCCAGAAGGCGAAAATTCCAAAGAGATTGGAAATTTACTTTCAGGGTATAAAAAGAAAACCATGCGGGCCAAGATTGTAGATGAAGCTGTTCGTCTTGATGGCCGTTCATTTGATCAGGTTCGTCCCATCAGCACCGAAGTGACCTATCTTCCACAGACCCATGGATCAGCACTGTTTACACGTGGTGAGACTCAGTCAATTTGTACTGCAACGCTTGGAAGCCAACGTGATTCTCAACGTGTTGAGACCCTTCAAGGTGAAGATAATCGTCGTTTTATGGTTCATTACAACTTCCCTCCATTCTGTGTTGGTGAAGCCCGTTTCCTTCGTGGACCTTCTCGCCGTGACATCGGACATGGAACCCTGGCCCTTCGCGGATTATCTGCAGTTCTTCCAAGTGAAGAGGACTTCCCCTATTCCATTCGTGTTGTCTCAGACATCATGGAATCAAACGGGTCATCCTCCATGGCAACCGTCTGTGGCGGAAGTATGGCTATGATGGATGCAGGTGTACCTTTAAAAGCACCTGTTTCCGGTATTGCAATGGGACTGATCAAGGAAGGCGATAAAGTTGTTATCCTTTCTGATATTCTTGGTGATGAAGATCATCTTGGCGATATGGATTTTAAAATCGTTGGAACAGCTGACGGGATCACTGCTCTTCAGATGGATATTAAGATTGATGGTGTTGATCGTGACATCATGGGACGTGCTCTTGAGCAGGCCCAGGAAGGTCGTATTCATATTCTTGGTGAAATGGCCAAGGGGATTGAGGCATCACGTGAAGATGTTGCTGAACATGCTCCTAAGTATTTCAGCCATAAAATTAACACCGATAAGATTCGTGATATTATCGGACCTGGCGGAAAGATCATTAAAGAGATGTCTGCCTTCTATGATGCAACCATCGAAGTTGATGACTCTGGGCTTGTGAAGATGTTCACCAAAGACGGAAGCAAGGCAGATGCACTGTTAAAGAAAATTCAGGAAATGACTGCCACAGCTGAGGTAGGAAAAGTCTATAAGGGTATAGTTAAAACCATTAAAGATTTTGGTGCATTTGTGGAGATTCTTCCTGGTACTGACGGACTGGTTCATATCTCTGAGCTTGCCAATGAGCGTGTTGCGAAGGTAACTGATGTGCTTAAAGAGGGTCAGGAACTTGAAGTTAAGGTTCTTGAGGTTGATTCTCGTGGTCGCATTCGTTTGAGTCGTACAGCGCTGTTGTAGAAAGTATTCAATAGACTCGGTTGTACAAAGGCTGTTCCGTTCTCGGGACAGCCTTTTTTTTTATTTGGATTTGAGAGCTGAATAAAAGGATTTTGGGATCGGGAGAGAGATATCAATATCCATAGCTGGCAGTTTAAGAGATTGCGAGAAAAGAAACATTTGAATTTCGTTAATTTTTTTACC
>DAOVZA010000356.1 GCA_030635405.1 Desulfocapsa sp. | reverse complement strand
TACGAAGGAAGCTTAAGCTGAGTTGGCAGAAAGAGTATTTTACAATTCAGGCATAGTATCATCAGCCATAACAGAATTTTGAATAACCTGAATTTGACTGGTCATCGTTGCATCTACGCTACAGCTGTCAGATTCGAGTTTGCAACCACCTCTTTCAACGGTTGAGTCAGGTTTTAAGATAATGTTTTCCAGCCCACTGACGGAATTAATAATAGTTTCTTTAGACGCTTCAACAGCTTCCAGATCCTCAGGATTGATTTGAATCTCAAAGGCATCTGATGTGACAGCGAGGTGAAGGGCATCTTTGATGGTTGCTACAATGGTTTCGTCCTGATGTTCTACAGAATGACGAATGATTTTTTCACTTATTGCCATTACCAATTGTCTCATTTCACCAGCACTATTCTTAAGTATGGTTTCCCTTAGTGAATCAAGTTCATTACACATGGAAAGAAAGGTTTGAGCACTGTTTTCAAATTCTTCTTCAGCTTGCTGACGTCCGGCTTGTAGACCAGCTGCGTAAGCATCTTCACGAATCATTTCTATATCTATTGTAGATTCAGCGACTGGCTCTGGCTTTGAGGCGATCTCAGATTCAGGGATAGAGGGGGCTGAGGCTTCAGTTGGGTTGGTTATTATCTTGTCAATTTTATCTTCAATATCTATGTTATCTTCAATGACCTCCTCAATAATTGGAGGAGTAGGGGGCGGAGGTGGAGGTCTTGGGGCAACTCTTCTTTCTGGTTTGGGCGGAATAACTTCTTTTTTAACGATTGATTCCCAGACCGGTTCATTATTTGCTTTAGCATCTTCGTCAAGAACGGCAGTTGCTTTAAAAGAATCGTTGCTTTTATAGAATCTAGACAAGCTCATCGCCGCCTCCAGAACCAAGAACAAGTTTACCTTCCTCTTCAAGTTTCATGGCAATTTTCACAATTGATTGCTGCATTGCTTCAACTTCAGAAAGACGTACGGGGCCCATTGCTTCCAGATCATCTCGTATCATATCAGCAGCCCGGGCGGACATATTGGCAAAAACTTTTTCCTGCATTTCATCGGAAGCAGTTTTCAGTGCCATGGTAAGGGAATCGTTGTTTACTTCGCGGAGGATCATTTGCAGTGAACGTCCGTCAAGTGCGTTAAGGTTCTCAAAGGTGAACATACGTTTCCTGATCTCTTCTACCATATCAGGATCATTTTCTTCAATATCATCGAGGATGTCTGCATCCATGCTGTCTTTGAGATTGTTAAGTATATCTACAACCTTATCTATACCACCAACCTGAGCTTGTTTCTTAGTGCCAACCTGACCAATTTCACGGTGGAGAGCCTCTTCAATTTTAGTAAGTACTTCAGGGGATACTTTTCCGATCATGGCAATACGATATACCACATCTGCACGAATTTCTTCAGGCAGATGAGATAAAATTTCACTTGCATGGCTGACATGCTGAGTTGAGAGTACAAGTGAAACTGTCTGTGGATGTTCTTTTTCTAGTAACCCTGCAACCATGGTAGGTTGCATGAGGGCTATTGTTTCAAGTGGTTTTGTTTCAGTTCCTGAGATGTAAATATCGAGAAGGTTTTCTTTTCTGTCACTTATTTCAAGAGCTGATATAGCACTTTTAGCAAAATCATCTCCTTTAATAAAGAGTCCTGCAAAAACCCTTTCAGCTTCTTGAAAGTTATCAAAAACAGTTTCTTTCACATCTTCAGGAATGTGATCAATGGTACCAATTGTTCTTGTAACCAAGCGGATTTCCTCATCGCTCAGCTCTTCAAAAATTTTACCAGAGGCCTCTTCACCTAGACACATCAGGAGGACAGCTGCCTTGTCGATTCCTGTGAGATTATCAAAACTCATATTTACCCTTCATTGATCCAATTTTTAATAATATATGCAGTTGGGACATGATTTCTCATGACATCATTGCGTAGGGAGGTGACATCATCAAGGACAACTTCAATCGATTCTTCATCCTTGGCTTCTTGTTCAAGTCTTTCTTTGGTGTCTTTGGTATCCTGTATGGCCCTTTCGAGATCAGATACTGATTTGTTATGATCGAAAACCTCAGTTCTCATAGTTTTAATGATTGGTCGCAACAGAATAAAATAAAATAAAAGTGCTCCAAGTGAAAGAATACCAATTTTTAGAAGAGGAAGATATTCGTAGAGAAGATTCTTAGGCAACTCCTCGGCAAACATATTGTCTTCTGCTGCTATCATAAATGGCATTGAAGCAACATTAATATTGTCGCCTCGTTTTACATCAAGCCCTAGAGCACTGGAAATCATAGCCTCTATGGCCTTAAGTTCTTTTTCATTTCTTGTTTCTGATGTGGGTTCGCTTTCTTCATCTTTTGGCGGGATAACCTTATCCGCAAGAAGTACAGAGACTGAGAGGCTTTTAATAGTACCAGTAGGATTAATTGTTTTACTAATTGTTTTACTGATTTCAAAATTGGTTGTGCGGGTTGATTTGTTAGATGGAGACCCGCCACCTGCTAGTCCACCAGCGTTTCCCTGTAGGTTTGATTCAACACCTGGGATACCACCAGCTCCAGAACTTCCGTTATTTTCATTACTTACCTGTTCACTTCGTATGACAGGTTCTTCACCATCAAACAATTCCTCAGTTTTTTCAACTTTTGCAAAATCAAGATTCGCTGTTATTCTGACCATTGCCTGGCCATAACCCATGGTTTTGTCAAGTAAATCCTGGGCTCTTTTTTCCATCCTCCGTTCAAGCGATTGCTGGAAAACCATCATCTCAACAGAGAAACGCTCTTCATCGTCTGGTTTTGCAGTACCCTCTAAAATTTTACCAAAACTATCAATAACAGAAATGTTTTCAGATTTGAGCCCTTCAACAGAACCTGAAACCAGGTGAATAATTCCCTGAACCTGATCATTGCTGAGAGCACTGTCCTTTGAAAGGGTGAGAATGATGGATGCCTTTGCATCTTTTTGCTGGTTTTTAAATAATCTTTTTTCAGGAAGTGCAAGATGAACTCTTGTGGCTTCAACCGGTTTTAATGAGGTTATAGTTCGAGCAAGTTCGCCTTGTAGTGCCCTTGTATAATTAACCTTTTGAACAAAATCAGTTAGGGCAAAAGATTGTTTGTCGAAAACTTCAAAACCAACACCGCCTCCTGAGGGGAGGTTGCTGGCGGAAAGCTCAAGCCTTGTTTCGTAGAGTTTGTTAGCGGC
>DAOVZA010000363.1 GCA_030635405.1 Desulfocapsa sp. | reverse complement strand
TCCTCCCAGTCAAAATAATCACGGAATTTAGCACCTGATTCCTTGTTTTTCTTAACTAGTTTTGACGTTACAATTGCTTCTCTGGCAAAAAGTTTACGGAGCTGTGAGCGAATACTTGAATCTTCACTGATCCATTCAGCAATGATATCTCTTGCTCCTGCAAGAGCATCATCTTCAGTGAGAATTTCTTTTTCAGGATTGACAAATATTGAAATTTTAAGACTGTTATCGTTACCATCAAAAATTGCACGAGCCAGAGCTTCAAGACCCTTTTCTCTTGCAATCAATGCCCGGGTTTTTCTTTTTTGCTTGTAGGGCAAGTAGATATCTTCAAGGGTCACAAGCTCTTTTGCATGGAGTAAACTCTGCTTTAAAGAGTTACTTAACAGATCTCGGCTACTGAGTGACTCTATGATTGCTTTACGACGTTTATCCAGTTCAGTAAATTTTGAAACAAGTTCCCTGATGGCTGTCACTTTGATTTCATCGAGTGAACCTGTCATTTCTTTTCGATATCTGGATATAAAAGGAACGGTTGCCCCCTCTGCTAAAAGGTCGATGGTGGCTTTAACCTGAGATGTGGAAAGCTGTAATGACTCGGCTATATTCGTATGATACATGGTGGTTATGGGTGCTCTTTAGTTGAGGGATCAATTTTAATTCTTTCCATATATAGTACTCCTGCTGTATAATATAAAGTATCAAAGAGATCTTTTTTAGAAGTTAGGGCGTTACACTTTTCGTCGGCCAGGTGAAGGCAATGTGATCTTCAAATGTGCCGATATGGATTTCAAACTTTATGACCAGATAAGGGGATTGTATGGCAAAGCAATTAGCAGCATTATGTGTACATTCTGCAAAAGATTTTAAAAAACAGGGTAGGCTCATCGAAAAGCTGGCGAAGAAACAGGGCTTAATAGCTATTCCAAACAGGCTGGCACTTTTTATTGATGGAAAACCTTGTCGTCGCTGGTGGTTTGCGGATAAGAAAAGTGGTGTGCTTATCTCAGTGGAATATGGCCTGGTAGATATGGAGGCTGTTAACTTCCTGACCAATGATATTTAGCCTCCCCTTGGGGTGGTGATTATTATAGTAACTTTTTCTTTTCGGCACGATTGATCCTGTTCTTGGATGAATCGTGCCGTTTCTACGAAATTTCTCGTCTAAACTGTAAAACTTTTCTTTTCATAAGAGTTGATTATTACAACAGCTCTCTCCCATTTTTCTTTCATAAAATATTCCATATGCTAAACTAAATATGCAGGTGTTGTTCGTTTGTAAAAATATGAACAAGGAAACTTTAGTATGCGTTTTGAATCTGGAAAAATAATTTCTGATTTTGATCCTCACTTTAAGATTTTTCATGAACTCATGCCTTTTAAGGTTGAGGAAATTCTTTTAGTTTCAAGCCCATATGATGCCTTTATCATGGAAGAGGATGGATCACTTGCTGCTCGTATTATCAATGAATATCAGGGGCTGAATCTCAGTGGTGCTCCTCGTATTACACTTGTTTCATCAGGCCAGGAAGCCATAGAAACTCTACGGCGGCAATCCTTTGAGCTGGTTATCACCATGCCTAATGTTGGAGGTATGGATGCCTTTGAACTTGGCGCTGCAATCAAAAAAATCCACCCTGTTCAGCAGGTGGTTCTTATTTCCCACAGTCTGCGAGGTATATATCCTCTACCTGAAAATGTAGACTGCCAATCCATCGACAATATTTATCTCTGGTGTTGTGAGGCCGATTTACTTCTCTCACTGATCAAGAATTTCGAAGACCATGTTAACGTGGATGCTGATACGGCACGAGCCATGGTTCGAGTGATTATTCTGGTGGAAGATTCCCCAGTGTATCGTTCCACCTTTTTGCCAATATTGTACCATGAAGTGGTGCGTCAGACTCAGGCTGTACTTGATGAAAGTCTCAATGAACCGCATCGACTGCTCAGAATGAGGGCAAGGCCGAAAATTCTCACCGCAATCAATTACGAAGAAGCTATGGTGCTGTATGAGGCATATAAACCCTATGTGTTCGGAATAATATCTGATGTCCGTTACCCAAGAAGGGGGAAGATGGATCCTCACGCGGGTATTAAACTCATGGAGAAAATCCGTGAAGAAGTTCCTGATCTACCCATGCTCATGCTTTCATCGGAGCCTGAAAATAGAAAATTAGCTGAAGCAATTCCTGCGGTTTTCCTGGATAAAGAATCTCCTTTTATAAAGGATGAAATTCATACATTCTTCCTCGATTATCTCGGCTTTGGTGATTTTGTGTTTCGCCATCCCGATGGAACTCCCATTGCCCGTGCTTCTAACTTGTACGAGTTTGAACAGCGACTCCGGACACTTCCTACAGAATCACTTCGCTATCATGCAGAGTTTAATCATTTTTCCAACTGGGTTATGGCACGTGCAGAGGTTGCACTGGCCACGCGTCTTCACCGTGACCATGTGAGCGACATAAGCAGTTGTTCAGACCTGCGTGATGATCTTATTTTTAAGGTGCACTCTCTTAGAAAACTTCGACAGCAGGGAGTTGTCGTAAAGTTTTCCCGTAAATATTTTGATCCTGAAGTTATGGATTTTGTGAAAATAGGAAATGGTTCAATAGGTGGAAAGGCTAGGGGACTCGCCTTTATGTGGGTGCAGTTGCAGCAGGCGCGCGAATCTCATCCAACACTGTCTCAACACCATGTTACTCTTCCAAAAACCTGCGTGGTTACAGCAAATGGGTTTGATGATTTCATCAGCAAAAACAATTTGAAGCTTGATAAGGAAGCTACCGATGAAGAGATCGCTGATATGTTCCTTGCTGCAGAACTTCCGGGTTGGTTGGAACTGGATTTACGTGCATTTTTGGAGAAAATATCATTTCCTCTTTCAGTCCGCTCATCAAGTCTTCTTGAAGATGCACATTTTAAGCCTTATGCTGGTCTTTATTCCACCTATTTTCTTGCCAATAGTCATCCATCCTTTAGCCTTCGTTGTCAGCAACTCGAAGAAGCTGTAAAGCTTGTGTATGCTTCGACTTGGTTTGAAAGCCCAAGGGCTTACTCCAAGGTGTCAGAACAGGGTCGT
>DAOVZA010000017.1 GCA_030635405.1 Desulfocapsa sp. | reverse complement strand
TTAATAGGTCTTGCTCCAATGGCGCAACCACCCGGTAAGGATACTTTGGCTTTTCCAAGTCTGGCTAGAAGTGGCCCTAAAACCAGAACCGATGCTCGCATGGTTTTCACCAGGTCATAGGATGCTTCTGAATAACGTAACCCTGTACCATCAATTTTTAGCGTTGAGCCTTCACGTTCCCAGGTAAGACCAAGTGATTCAAGTAGTCGTAGAATAGTCAGGGTATCCCGTAAATCTGGAACATTATGGAGGATATGAATGCCAGGTGCAAGCAAGCTTGCAGCAATAAGAGGTAAAGCAGCATTTTTTGCACCAGAGATTTTCACCTCTCCCTTTAAGGGAGCACCACCCTCTATAACTAGCTTTTCCATTTTGGTTACACCTGAACTGTTATGAATTTTCTATTATTTTAGCTTGAAAGATCCGATCACAATTACTGTAATCTTTTTCAACACGAAGTTCCGTAAAGATTTTATCGTTAGTTCCTTTTGCACTGAACAATTTTACTATATCATCACGTTGCGCATAACCAATTTCCATTAGCAGGTGAGCTTCTGATAAAAGCCTCGGTAACAGTTGGTCATGAATTTTTTCTATTACCTCAAGACCTTTATCACCGGCAAATAGAGCTAAGTGGGGTTCGTGATTATAAACTTCAGGCTGAAGACCATGCTCTTGTTCCTGACTACTTACATAGGGAGGGTTAGAAAGAACTAAAGAAAAACATGGCTCAGGAATAATGGCTGAGAGAAGATCACTCTGAACAAAGGAAATCAGATGATCCACCCCATGAAATTTCGCATTTTCCCGGGCTATTCGAAGAGCAGCAAAAGAAAGATCAACTGCTACAACTGGTTCATTGAGTTCTTTAGCAAGAACGATTGCAATTATTCCACTGCCTGTACAAAGATCAAGAATAATACCTTTAGAACTGGAATGCTCTTTTCTGATAGCTATACCACGCTCAATCAACAATTCTGTTTCAGGACGTGGAATAAGGACATCAGGGGTAACAATGAAATCAAGAGACCAGAACTCCTGTACACCTAAAATGTAGGCAAGGGGTTCACGTTGCACACGACGAGCTAAAAAACTAAAGAAAAGATCTATTTCATTTAAATCAATCTCTTCCTGGGCCATAAGATAGAGAGCTGTTCGAGATTTCCCCAAACAATGCCCTAAAAGCAATCCAGAATCAATTTCAGGGGTATCAACACCAGCTTTTGTTAACTGTGCACACGCAGCATGAAGGATATCACGAACAATCACCGAAACACACTCTATTGAATCTGTTTAAGTTTTTCTTCCTGGTCATGAGTGATCAGTGGTGTGAGGACTTCTTCAAGTTTACCGTCTATGATAGCATCAAGTTTATACAGGGTTAAATTGATTCGATGGTCTGTCATTCGACCTTGTGGAAAATTATAGGTACGGATTCGTTCACTACGGTCACCTGTACCTACCTGACTTCTTCTGGCCTCAGAAATTTTATCATGATGTTCCTGTTCAAGCTTATCAAGAAGACGTGCTCGAAGAACAGTCAATGCCTTAGCTTTATTTTTATGCTGTGATTTCTCATCCTGACAGGTCACAACAAGGCCGGTGGGAAGATGAGTAATACGAACGGCAGAGTCAGTTGTATTTACTGACTGACCACCTGGGCCTGATGCTCTATAAACATCAAATTTCAACTCACTGGTATTAATATTTAATTCAACCTCATCGGCCTCAGGAAGAATAGCAACGGTGACTGCTGATGTGTGAATGCGTCCCTGTGTCTCAGTTTCAGGAACCCTTTGCACACGGTGTACGCCACTTTCATATTTGAGCCTTGAAAAAACGGCATCCCCTGTAATAAGAGCAATAATCTCTTTAAAACCACCAATACCCAGAGGATTGGAACTCATAATTTCGACTTTCCATCCCATGGATTCAGCATAGCGCGAATACATACGAAAAAGATCAGCAACAAAAAGAGCTGCTTCATCCCCACCAGCACCTGCACGGATTTCGAGAAATGTATTACGCTCATCATTTGGATCTCTTGGGAGCAGAAGAAGCATAATATCCTGCTCAAGCGTTTTTTCACGAACTACGAGTTCTTCGATCTCTTCCCTTGCAAGTTCGATTAACTCGACGTCGTCATCTCCTTCTTGAATCAACTCCTGATTATCTGCGATATCAGTAACCACTGATTCAAGTTCATCATACAAATCCTTAAGTTTCATTAGATGAGAATGCTCTTGAGCTACCTTCTGGTAGGCTTTCTGATCAGCAAGAAGAGATGGATCAGAGAGTCTGCCTTCAAGGTGAGATATCTTTTCGTCTAGGTCAGTAAGTTTATCAATCATGAAAAAATACCAGGGGAAAAAGGCGTTAGGAATTAAAACAGAAAATCCACAACCTGTTTAACAGATTGTGGATCGACAAAAACCAGTAATTGGTCTTAAACAGTTTCACTGCTTCTTATGCCCATCCATTTCCTTCTAAAAAGAAAGAGACAGGCATAAAGTTGTAACAAACTGTAGAAACTATTTTTTTTCTTCGAAATGTTTTGCGTAACGTTTCTTGAATTTCTCAATTCGGCCAGCAGTATCAATCAATTTCTGCTTTCCTGTGAAAAATGGATGGCATGCAGAGCAAATCTCCACAACCATTTCTTTTTTTACAGAACCAAGCTCAATCTCATTACCACAACCACAAGTTGCTGTAATCTTATTATATTCAGGATGAATGTCGCTTCTCATAATTAATATTCCTTAAAAATAGGAGTAACCTTTCGGTATACATTTGATTTTCAAAACTAAAAGAATTGAAAGATAATAAAACAAGGGAAGAATTTCAACAAAAAAACATATTAATGCTTTTAAATCAAAATTTAGTATTTTTTTAATTAGCTATTCATGGAATCTATAAAGTCAGCATTATTCTCATGTTGTTTCAACTTATCAAGAAGAAACTCCATTCCACTGGCAGGGTTCATTGAAGCCAACAATTTACGCAATATCCAGACACGGTTGAGAACCACGGGCTCTAAAAGTAAATCTTCCTTTCTGGTGCCGGACTTTTTCACATCAATTGCAGGATAAATCCGCCTATCTGCCATTTTGCGATCAAGAACAACTTCCATATTACCAGTTCCCTTGAACTCTTCAAAGATAACCTCATCCATACGACTACCGGTATCAATAAGAGCAGAAGCAATTATTGTTAAGCTACCGCCCTCTTCTATATTTCTTGCTGCCCCAAAAAAACGTTTCGGCCGATGAAGCGCATTGGCTTCAACACCACCGGAAAGGATCTTTCCGCTTGATGGAGTTACGGTGTTATAGGCCCTGGCTAATCGAGTAATACTATCGAGTAGAATAACGACATCCTTTTTATGCTCAACCAGACGCTTAGCCTTCTCAATCACCATTTCTGCGACCTGAATATGACGTTGAGGTGGCTCATCAAAGGTAGAACTAACCACTTCTGCTGTCACAACAGTACGCTTCATTTCCGTAACCTCTTCAGGACGCTCATCAATAAGTAATACGATGAGATAAACTTCCTTGTGGTTTTTGGCAATGGCGTTGGCAAGCTTTTGAATAAGGACAGTTTTTCCTGTTCTTGGAGGAGCGACAATCAAACCACGTTGACCTTTTCCAATGGGACACATCATTTCCATAAGACGCATGGAGAAATTATCGGACTCTACTTCAAGATTAAATTTGTCTTCAGGATGAAGTGCTGTCAGATTACCAAACAATGTTTTCTTTTTGGCCGCCTCTGGAGAATCGAAATTAATAGCTTCAACTTTGAGGAGTGCAAAATACCGCTCACCATCTTTTGGTGCCCTTACAAGCCCTTCAATGGTATCACCTGTACGAAGTCCAAGACGACGAATCTGCGAAGGAGATACATATATATCATCTGGACCTGGAAGGTAGTTATAATCCGGTGCCCTCAAAAAACCAAACCCATCAGGGAGAATCTCTAACACACCGCTTCCACGCATCTTTCCATCTTTATCAGCCTGTGCCTGTAGGATTGCAAAGATAAGTTCCTGCTTACGCAGAGTATTCACACCTTCAACTTTGAGCTTACGCCCAAGTTTAACAAGATCAGCAATTTTCTTAAGTTTTAAATCAGCCAGGTTCATTACTTCAGTTCTCCGGTATAGGGGCTGTTAGACGATGGGGTTAGCATGTATTTTTAAAGTCTCTGTTTATTTAAGCAGATTCGAAGTTACGAATATTCCATATATTCATTACATTAAATATATTTAACTGGGATGTTTTTAAAACAATATCAGGCAAAAGGAAGCCATAGTTAAATCTGTCTACTTTTTTAAATTAGTAAATAAGATATATATAAAGGATAGGATTATAGGGAAATAATTGAATTTTCATAAATTGTGTATTTAATAAAAACACAATTTTTTTTATTCTATCTACTGATAATTATCTGTATTGATTTTTTGGTAATCACGTTTCTTAGAGTCAAACATCTCAGGAAGGAGTAACGTTCGATTTAGGCTATAGTAAGGTTTCGGGAAATTGCTGTCAAGACTTTTCCATCGTTTCTAAAGCTTTTCTTCAAAAATTCTCTTTTTCCTGAACAAATTGCTTAAGAGCAAAAAGCGTAGCATCAAAAGATGCTGAATTATCAATGACTCTATCACCTAGTTGACACTTTTCTTCAAGTGACATCTGACTTGCTATCCCATCCATTGCTTCTTTTTCAGAAACACTGTCTCGTTGCATAATTCTGGCTACACAAGTATCAGTATCTGCAAAAACAACAATTGAACAATCAAAATCACTCTTCCATCCTGTTTCAAATAAAAGAGGAACTTCAGCAACCAGATCAAGCCCTTTAATCTGAGCAGATAAGCCTGACTCAACTAATATGTCACGTACAAGTGGATGAAGAATACTATCGAGCTGTTTACGTTTATTTGTATTTGTAAAAATCGTATCTCTTAACAACGGCCTATTTAAAGAACCATCTGATAAAAAGAAATCAGATGAAAAAGTTTTCTGGAGCTGTTGATAACCAGGATTTCCTACTTGTAGAAGATCCCGACAGACAATATCAGCACTGACATATTTGGCGCCAAGAAGCTCGCTTAAGGCAACTGCGACCCGGCTTTTGCCTGAGCCCATGCCACCAGTAACTGCAATTTTCACGGTAACACACTCACTACTTCATGCTGCTGTGCTCGCAACTGATCAAGTATGTCTAAAAAATCAGGCCAAATCGGAGCAGTGAACGACAGGTCTTCACCAGTAATTGGATGGGTTAGACTTAAACGGTGAGCATGAAGCATTTGCCTTGGATAGTACCTTGTGTTTCTCGCTCTCCCATAAAGAGAATCACCGGCAACGGGATAACCTAACGATGCCATATGGACACGAATTTGATGGGTGCGGCCTGTCTCTATTTTAATCTGCACAAGACTGCAACCCTCAGCATATTCTTCAATAACCTGCCAACTACTGGCAGCATAACGACCTCTTCCTTCTTCGCAGACAGTCATCTTTTGACGATTAACGGGATGCCTGTTTATGGGAGCAACAATACGACCGGTTTTATTCTGCATAACACCAAACAGCAAGGCAAGATACTCCTTATCGACAAGTCTCTCCTTAAAGGCATCTACGAGAAGCCGGTGACACAGTGTTGTTTTTGCAACAACCATTATCCCAGAAGTATCTTTATCAAGGCGATGGACAATACCAGGCCTAATATGATCACCAACATCTGCAATCTGCTTACAATGATACAGCAGTCCGTTTACTAACGTTCCATCAGGATTCCCATTAGCCGGGTGAACCACAATACCTGGTGGTTTGGAAATTATGAGTAGATCTTCATCTTCAAATAAGATTTTAAAAGATATATCTTGAGGTATTAGCTTAAGAGGTGGTGGCTGAAAGATGGATCCTTTGATCGTTTCACCACTTTTCAACCGATAGCTACTTTTCTTTTTCTTTCCATCTACGCAAAGAAGCCCTAAACGTATTGATTGAATGAGAGTATTTCTGGAGGTGTTCGGAACAAACTGTACAAGGAAGTGATCGAACCTGCTTCCTGCCATTTCTGCCGACACCTGAAACTCGAGGTCATCGGCAGGATCTGTGAAGTTGGAATTATCTGGGGAGAAAGAAGTCATGACAGTCTGCCATGTGAATGGAAATATTTAAGGAATAAAACTTTTAGAAACAATTCTAGTTGAACATATCTTCAATTAGAGTTTCAATTTTAGACTCATCAACCTTACGGGCAAGTGATATCTCTGTGACCAACAAATTTTTAGCAGTGTCCATCATCTTTCGTTCACCATAGGAAAGATCCTTATCAACGCTCAACAAATACAGATCCCGAAGAACTGAAGCAACTTCATGAATGGATCCAGTTTTAATTTTTTCCATGTAATCTCTATAACGACGATTCCATGTTTGTGTTGTAATCTCTGAATCACGACTTCTTAATATTTCAAGAACCGCTTCAACTTCTTTTTTACTGATAATAGCACGAAGCCCGACATTATCACTGCTAGCCGTTGGAATCATGATCTTCATGTTATTATCAAGGATCTTCATGATATAAAAATCCTGAGAGATACCGGCAACAGTTTGACTCTCGATAGCCTCTATAACACCTACACCATGAGCCGGATAAACGGCCATATCACCTTGAACGAACAAAAGCATCCTCCTGAAACAACGTCGGGATTGAGGCACAGAATCTCAAGATAAGAGATTTTCAAATAACAGGTTCACCCTGATATTCATTATGCCAAGCTACGATGGTAAACTTAAAAAAACAATGAATTGTAATTAATTCCACGTGCGACAATCCGTCATTATACCACACTTTTTCAAAATACGCTTCAAAAAACGATGACTTATAACGATTGGGAAGGTTTATTTGAGCGCATTAAGAATATTCATGGCCTTTTGACTTCCAGATGTCACAAAGGCCTTCACTCCATCAACAAGTGACTCCATTCGGTTTTCAAGAATTTCGTACTCATCTTTTGAGAATGGAGCAAGAACAAATTTTTCCACAGGGATATCTGCATGAACCCCATTTTGACCAGGTCTGCCAACGCCATATTTAAGACGATAAAAATCCTTTGTCCCAAGACACTGAATAAGTGAACGAATTCCATTATGTCCACCCGGTCCCCCACCAGAAACAAGCTTCAGCCGTCCAGGGTGCATGTCTATATCATCGTGAACAACAAGAATATGATCAGTGCTTATTTTGAAGAAATCAACAAACCGTGCTATGGATTTTCCTGAAAGGTTCATAAACGTTTGTGGCTTAACAAAGAATACACGAGCCCCCCAAAGAGAGTTACGACAATACTGCGCGTCCCATTTCTGCTGCTCAAGATATTCTTTCTCGCTTCGGGCAATGGCATCAACAACATGAAAGCCGACGTTATGTCTGGTCTGTTCATACTTACTTCCAGGATTACCCAAACCCACTATAAGATATGTCTCTTCAGCCACTCTCTTTCTCGTATTATCAATTTAAGTAAAACTCAAAAAAAAATCCGAAAAGAACCACATTGAAGGTTCCTTTCGGATAATCAAACAATCTTCACCTGAAAAACAGGCTACAGAAAGCTATTCTTCTGACGCCTCATCAGCAACTGGCTCAGAAACATTAGCGGAATCTTCATCTTCAATAATTTCAGCACTCTTTGTTCTTACCTCAATACAGGTATCAGAAAGATCACTAAACATTTTCAAGTTAGCAGGTAAATCAAGATCAGAAAACTTAACAGAGTCACCAATCTCAAGATCAGCGATATCAACAACTATGCTATCAGGCATATCAAGCGGAAGACCTTCTACAACTACTGAAGAATGATGAACAGCAAGTTCGCCACCAAGATCTACACCTTTAGCATTCCCAATCAGCTCAATATTAACGTTGAATTTTTTGGGTACATCAAGACTGATTTCAAAAAAGTCAGCATGGATTAAATCATCAGTTACAGGATCAGTCTGAACTTCTCTCATCATAACATGGCGAGTATCATCACCATTAATAGAAAGACTTACCACTGCATTTGTACGATTAATCTGAAATAAACCTTTCAAAAATGATTTCGTCTCAAGCTGTAATGAAATGGATTCTTTATTGTTTCCATACAATACTGCTGGAGTATTGCCACTACTACGCAGGCGACGCATCGCACATTTACCAAAACTATCTCTTGTTGAAGCAGACATGTCTACTTGAAGCATATGTTCCTCCTTAGCCCTGACAATACTATTTTTATATAACTGTCAGGATTTATCTCAATATTTCAAATGTTAAAATTTATTACACAAATAACGAACTAATAGATCCTTCTGTATGAATACAATCAATTGCCTGTGCCAAAAGCTTAGATACGGATAATACCTTAATTTTGTCACACTGCAGAGCAGAACCACGCAGAGGAATAGAATTTGTAACAACCAGCGAACTAATGACTGATTTGTTCAGCCTCTCAATCGCTGGGCCAGACAGTACGGGATGAGAACAACAGGCATGAACTTCTTTAGCACCGTGATCAATCAACGTTGCAGCGCCATTACAGAGAGTTCCCGCCGTATCAACCATATCATCAAGCAAAATGGCTGTTTTTCCTTTTACATCACCAATAACATGCATAGCCTGACATTCATTGGGACGATCTCGACGTTTATCGATAATGGCCAGACTCGCATCCAGGCGCTTGGCAAAAGCACGGGTTCTTTCAACACCACCGGCATCAGGTGAAACCATAACCACATTAGAGAACTTATCTTTTATGTAGTCAAGTATCACAGGTGCAGCATAAAGATGATCAACGGGAATATTAAAAAATCCCTGAATCTGACCAGCATGAAGATCCATACTCAAGACACGACGCACACCCACTGCCATGAACATCTCAGCAACAACTTTTGCAGAGATCGGAACACGGGGTGCGACTTTTCTGTCCTGCCTCGCGTACCCATAGTATGGGACAACCGCTGTAATTCTTCTGGCAGACGCACGTCTAAGAGCATCTACCATAATCACCAGTTCCATGAGGTTATCATTAACAGGCGTACAGGTTGGCTGAATAATAAATACATCAGCACCACGAACATTTTCTTTTATTTCAACGAAAATCTCACCATCACTGAACTGTTTCACTTCAGCTTTTGAAAGCGGAATCTTCAAATAATCAGTGATTTCTTTAGCCATCACAGGGTTGGCATTTCCAGAAAAAACTTTGATAATGTTTGGCATAATCTTTTTCTCTTACAATGTGTTGAGATACTTTTTCGTTTTCTTCTAAAATAAAACAGTAAATTGGCTGGGGCGGGAGGATTCGAACCTCCGCATGCCAGGATCAAAACCTGGTGCCTTAACCGCTTGGCTACGCCCCAATAAAACTAAATAACACTAACAGGGGCGGGTAATAAAAACTCCCTGCCCATACTTATCAGTTAATTTTCCTGCACATTCACGCAGATGAACACTTTCACGGCCAGACTGATCAGGAAAAATCCCAAAAACAGTCGGCCCACTGCCTGACATAAGAGCACCTGATGCCCCCTGCTCAAGCATAACGTTCTTAATAGACGTAAGTTCTGGATATTGCTCAACAGTTACTGCTTCCAGATCATTATACAAGGAAGATACCATTCCATTGACATCGTCTTTTTCAGAAGAATTTGACAGATTAGAATCTTTATCCACCCTTGTCAATGTAAAGTTTTCATATACCCATGCTGTGGATACAGAAAATCCGGGATTCACCAAAAGCACTGAACAATCGGATAGGGATTCATGAAATTCCATCCTTTCTCCTATTCCTTTTGCACGTACCGCAGAGTGCGAGATTACAAAGAACGGAACATCGGCACCAAGAGATTTAGCAAGACGAAGTAATGTTTTTTCTGGTAAACGATTCTCAAAAAGACGATTCATACCTGTAAGAACACTTGCAGCGTCACTACTCCCACCGCCAAGGCCTGCAGCAACAGGAATGTTTTTATCCAACACAATCGATATGCCATAAGTACTTTCAAGGCCAGCCTCATGTAAAAAGGATTCTGCCGCTTTCCAAACCAGGTTAGATTCATCTTCCGGTAAGTCGGACCCTGGACATGAAAGCTGTATACCCGGTTTATTACGAAGCGAAAGAGTGACAGTATCAGCAAGGTCAAGTTTCTGCATCACCGAATCAAGATCGTGGTATCCATCCTTTCGTTTTCCGAGGATATGCAGAGTCAGATTAACCTTTGCTGGTGCTTGAACAACTAATGTATCGATAGATTCTTCCATCTACAAACAGTTACTAAAAATTATTTAGCTGTATTTTTATTTTTCACTGCTTGAACAAAACGAAGCTTCACATCATAGAGTACATCTTCCAGCATTTTCGCCTCATCCTTATCCAGGTTACCCTTCGTTTTTTCCTGCAATAGTACAAGAGTATCAATGGCATGACGTGCAAGAGAAAAATCAACCAATGTTTCGCCAGATACAGGGTCTGCAATTTCACCAAGATGAAAAAGAGCCGAGGTGTTCAGAGACATGATAAAAGCCATAAAAGTAACTTCAGGCATTACACATTGTCCATCCTGATCAGGTACCTTTCCATCACCACAGGGACATCCCTGCTCATATTCAGAAGTCATAATTGCCTCTTTAAAAGAGAATTTATTTCAGAATAAAAAACGGGGTTACTTCTATCAAGCAACCCCATTTCTTCATTTAAACGTTTTTTATATACCTGACTACACAAGCTCTAGTGCAAGAGCATCGTCAATATTATCAATTTGTTTTACTTCTTCCAGCAATTCCTTTGAAATAATTGCATCAGTACTACACAGGATGATATTCTGGCTCGATGCGTCCTCACGACCAACTGTCATACGTGAAATATTTACGCCATTCTGACCAAGTGTTGTACCTAACGCACCGATAACACCAGGAACATCATTGTTATATACAAGAAGCATGGGTCCTGAAGCCTCGGCCTCAAGACGGAATGTGTTCAATCTAACTAATCGTGCCTCGGTCTTACCAAAAACTGTTCCAACGAGTTCATTCTCTCCCTCATTGGTGACAACCTTAATGCGAAGTACATTTACAAAGTCATTGGATCTGTCACTCTTGGATTCAACCACACGAATACCGCGATCTTTAGCGATCACAGGAGCATTTACATAGTTCACCGCATCTTTAAGAATAGGAGTAAATAAACCCTTAAGAAAAGCAACTGTAATAGGGCTGGTATTCAGTTCTGCAAGTTCTCCTGAATATTCAATGGATACTTCCTCAACTCCACCCTTTGCTATCTGCATATGAAGAGAGCCAAGCATTTCGCCAAGATTAATATACGGGCCAACCTGGGCCAATACATCATCGCTGACAGACGGTACATTCACGGCATTTGTCACAACACCCTTAACAAGATACTCTGCAACCTGCGCAGCAATAGCAGTTGCGACATTTTCCTGAGCTTCAGTGGTTGATGCACCAAGATGTGGAGTACAGATAAAATTTTTCAGACCAAGCAAAGGACAATTTTCTTTAGTTGTGGGTTCCTGAGCAAAAACATCAAGTGCAGCACCTGCAATTTCACCATCCACAAGAGCCTGATACAAAGCCTCTTCGTCACACACTCCGCCACGAGCACAATCAATAAACATGGCATCTTTCTTCATGTTTGTGAAAAATTCAGTGGAGAGGGCATTAGCTGTTTCTTTGGTGAGCGGCACATGAACAGTGATATAATCAGCGCGCTTAGCAAGTTCTTCAACACTAACAAGCTCCACACCAAGTTTATCAACGATATCTTTTGGCATATGAGGGTCATATGCAATTACCTTCATCTTTAAGCCTTGTGCACGATTTGCGGCAATGGCTCCGATGCGTCCAATTCCAAAGATACCAAATGTTTTACCGGTGAGTTCACGGCCCATAAAACTTTTCTTTTCCCACTTCCCTTCTTTCATGGAAGCAGTGGCCTGAGGGATATTACGGGACAGAGACATCATCATACCGATGGCATGTTCGGCAGCTGTTGTAGCATTACCGTCAGGGGCATTCATTACAACAATGCCCTTTTTACTTGCTGCAGGGATATCCACGTTATCAAGGCCTATTCCAGCACGACCAATAACCTTCAGATTTTCGGCAGCATCAATGATTTCGGCAGTTGCTCTGGTGATACTTCGGACAACAAGGCCGTCATACGCGCCGATAATCTCTTTTAACTCTTCGGGGGTTAATCCGGTTTTGACATCGACATCAAGTCCTGCATCTTTAAGGATTGTTTCTCCCAGTGGAGACATGCTATCACTGATTAATACTTTCATCTTTTCTCCCTCATTCCAGCCCTGAAATTCTTTCTTTATAGTTAAGGTCAATCGGTAACAATTTACACAAGCTTTTATACAGTTACCATCTGCTCATAAAAGCAACTAAAAAGATCAAAGTATAACGAGTTCGCACCAAGAGAACAACCAAAAACATTTCGTTTTTTGCTTAAACCACTATTGGTAAATTCTCCTATCAACGTCAATAGCTATTGAACAAACTGTTTGAAAACGATATACATCAGGCATATTATGAATACCCCCGATTTTTTAAAAAAATTCCTAAAATATTACTAAGGTTTTCCCAATGACTGAAACACGTTTACGTTTTCCACCCAGCCCAACTGGTTATCTCCACATTGGTGGAGCAAGAACCGCACTATATAATTGGCTTTATGCAAAGAAAACTGGCGGTAAGCTTATTCTTCGTATTGAAGATACCGATGCTGAGCGTTCCACAGAAGAATCCATTAAGGGTATCATCGAAGGAATGAAATGGCTCGGAATTGACTGGGATGAAAGCCCATATTTCCAGACTGATTTTGATGCGGACCATGTTGCAGCTGCAAAAAGATTGCTCGACGAGGGAAAGGCCTACAAATGTTTCTGTACCAAAGAAGAACTTGATGTGAAACGTAAGGCAGCACAGGCCAACAAAACCACCTATGGATACGATGGTACCTGTCGTGACTTAAGTGCTGATGAAATTGCCGAAAAAGAAGCGGCGGGCCTTCCATTTGTGGTTCGTTTTAAGGTTCCCAAGCGTGATGGTATCCTAAGTTATGATGACAAGGTCCTTGGACAGATCAAATCAAACTACAGTGAAATTGAGGATTTTGTTATTGTCCGCTCAACTGGTAAGCCATTGTACCTGCTCTGTAATGTGGTTGATGATATTCGTGACAGGATATCCCATATTATTCGTGGTCAGGATCATATGACCAACACCCTGCGCCAGGTATTGTTGTATGAGGCGTTAGATGCACCCATTCCAGTTTTTGCCCATATGCCACTTACTTTGGATACTAAAAAGGCAAAAATTTCCAAACGAAGTCATGGCGAGATAGTGGCCGTTCAATTTTACAAAAAAATGGGTTTTATTCCATGGGCATTATCAAACTTTCTTGTACTGCTTGGCTGGTCCTCAGGGGATGATACTGAGATATTTACCAAAGAAGAAATGATAGAGGCCTTCAGCCTTGAGCGAATAAATAAATCCAATTCAATTTTTAATTATCAAAAGGGAAATGCCAAATTTTTCACTGATCCCAAGGCCATAGCCATTAACGAGCACTACTTACGTAATCTTCCAATAGAAGAAATAGCTATGATGGTTAAACCATTTCTTGAAGAAGAGGGGCTTTGGGACGTAGCCTATGAAACTGACAAAAAAGAATGGTTTCTAACAACCCTTGATCTTATTCGCGACAGGTTCCACACACTCACTGATTTTGCTGCCCTTGGCAGAG
>DAOVZA010000006.1 GCA_030635405.1 Desulfocapsa sp. | reverse complement strand
TACCAATTTCCAGACCATCAAAAACTCCATAGAACGTCTTAAATCTATTGAGTCTATGCAGGAAGATGGATCAATAAATCGATTTCCCAAAAAAGAAATTCTACTTATGGGCAAAGAGCGTATAAAGCTTGAACGTAATGTTGGTGGAATTAAGAATATGCGCAATATTCCCTCAGCAATACTTGTCATTGATCCCCGAAATGAAGCTATCGCAATTAATGAAGCAAAAAAATTACGGATTCCTGTTATTGCCCTTGCTGATACTAACTGTGATCCTGACAATATTGATTACATCATACCAGGTAATGATGATGCTATTCGTTCTATCCGCTTAATTTGTAGTCAGCTGGCAGAAGGAGTTCTTTCCGGTCAAGCTTCACGTGATGGTGAAGATGCTAGTGATGAAGCAATGCTTGCTGCTATGGCTGACAGCACAGATGAACAGGCTGCATCAACAGATACCCCTGAAACGGTAGAACCTGCAAAATAATATAAAATATTTTCACTGAAGATATTAATTGCATACTAGGGGCTGTAAAGGCTCCTTTTTTTGTATCTAAAATCTTTCGTTCTTCTTTTGCATATTTTTATTATGCAAACCACCAATAAGAACATTGTTTTGTATTAAAAAATAAAGATATTATTTTGGTATTAAATATAGATCGCAGTGATCAATACCAAATAGGAGAGATGTTATGAAAATTACTAGTCAAATGGTAAAAGACCTGCGTGATAAAACTGCTGCAGGCATGATGGATTGTAAAAAAGCTCTAAGCGAAACTGATGGAGATATGGAAAAAGCAGTTGATCTACTTCGTCAAAAAGGTCTCGCTGTTGCTGCAAAACGTGCAGGGCGTGCCACAAGTGAAGGTACCATAGAAACCTACATCCATGCTGGTGGAAAGATTGGTGCCATGGTTGAACTTTCCTGTGAAAGTGATTTCGTTGCTAAAACTGATGGTTTTAAAGAATTCGCCCGTGATCTTGCCCTTCATGTAGCAGCTGTTAATCCGATTGCGATTTCTCGTGAAGAAGTTCCTGCTGATGTTATTGAGCGTGAAAAAGATATTTACGTTCAGCAGGCACTCGATTCAGGAAAACCTGAAAATATTGTCGAAAAGATGGTTGGTGGAAAGATGGAAAAGTTTCTGAAGGAAATTTGCCTTCTTGATCAACCATTTGTCAAAGACCCTGACTTTACTATTCAGGAACTCATTACCGACCTTATTGGTAAAATGGGTGAGTCTATATCTGTTAAGCAAATAGCTCGTTTTCAGGTCGGCGTCTGATTTACCAGGACTTTATCTTATTTAACAGATTTATGTTCTGGCTAACTTTTTAACTTAAGGAATTATTATGGAACTAAAGTATAAAAGGATACTATTAAAATTGAGTGGTGAAGCCCTGATGGGAGAAGACTCTTTTGGTATTAATACTGATGTTCTTGAAGAAATTTCTAGAGAGATTAAAGAAATTATTGATCTTGGAGTTGAAGTTGGCATTGTTATTGGTGCAGGGAATATATTTCGTGGCGTAAAGGGTGCTAGCCAGGGAATGGATAGAACTGCAGCTGATAACATGGGTATGCTCGCAACAGTAATCAATTCTCTAGCTCTTCAGGATGCTCTTGAACGCAGTGGTGTTGTAACACGTGTTATGTCTGCAATTCCGATGCGACTAGTCTGTGAGCCTTACATTCGTCGTCGTGCTACAAGGCATCTTGAAAAGGGGCGCGCTGTTATTTTTGCTGCTGGAACCGGGAATCCATATTTCACCACCGATTCAGCCGGTGTTCTAAGGGCTCTTGAAATAGATGCTGATATTATTATCAAAGCAACAAAAGTCGATGGAGTTTACGATAAAGATCCGGTTATACATGCTGATGCCATAAAGTATGAAACATTGACTTATGACGATGTACTTTCCAAAAATTTACGTGTCATGGATGCAGCTGGAATTGCTCTTGCTAAAGAAGATGATAAGCCAATCCTTGTGCTGAATATGACCGAAAGCGGTAATATCCGTCGTGCAGTTGGTGGGGAAAAGCTTGGTAGTCTTATCAAAAGTTGAATAGAATATTATTTTACTAACTTAAATGATAATGAATCTGGAGATACTGGTATGAGTGAAGTGATTATCGGAATGGCGGATAAGATGGAAAAAAGTGTTGATACTTTTAAAAATGAGCTTTCTAAAGTGCGTACCGGTAGAGCTTCCATTTCACTTCTCGATGGAATTTCAGTTGATGCCTACGGCAGCCCAATGCCGATGAATCAGGTCGCAACTATGACTATCCCTGAAAGTAGAATGATTGCCATTCAACCGTGGGACCCTCAGATGGTTCCTGCCATTGAAAAAGCTATTCTTAAATCAAATCTTGGTCTTGCTCCACAAAATGATGGAAAGGTTATACGATTAACTATCCCTCAACTCACCGAAGAGCGCCGAAAAGAACTTGTTAAACAGGTTCGCAAGGTTGCTGAAGAGTTTCGTGTTGCTGTCCGAAATGTTCGGCGTGAGGCAATTGATACCTTAAAACAGCAGAAAAAAGACAAAGAGATTTCTGAAGATGATCTTTTTAAGCTTCAGGATGATGCCCAAAAAGAGACGGATACCTATGTAAAACTGATAGATACTGTCACTGATCATAAGGAAAAAGAAATGATGGAAATCTAGTTTCGGTTTTCAATGATTCTGTTTTATTAATTCCTTTTGCTGGCTTCTCTTGTAATACAACCACATACTATGCCTGTACCACAAAACCTCGATCCTTCTATTATACCTAATCATATTGCTATTATTATGGATGGCAATGGTCGTTGGGCAAAGAGTAAGCTTAAACCGCGTCTCTATGGTCATAAGGAAGGCGTTAAATCTGTTCGGGCAATCGTAGAATGTGCGGCTGAATATGGCGTTAAATTTCTTACCCTTTATGCATTCTCTACTGAAAACTGGAAACGTCCAGATGATGAGGTCGGTGGATTAATGGGTCTGCTGAAGAATTATCTTCAGAAAGAATTATCCAGAATGTTAAAAAATAATATCCGTCTCACTTGTATTGGTGATATTGACGAGCTACCAATAGATGTGCGAGAAGTCTTGGAATCGACCATGCAAAAAACAGCTGCTAATGATTCCCTGACTCTTAATCTTGCACTTAGTTATGGGGGACGTGCCGAACTTATACGAGGGTTTCGTAATATTGCAAAAGAAATATGCTCCGGTGAGCTCACTATTGATGCGATAAATGAAAAGCTTATCGATTCTCATTTATATACCGCCGACATTCCTGATCCTGATCTTCTTATTCGAACTGGTGGTGAAGCAAGGCTCTCCAATTTTCTATTATGGCAGGCCTCTTATGCCGAAATCTATTTCACTGATGTAATGTGGCCTGAATTTCGAGAGAATCAATTTATTCAGGCTATATCAGAATATCAGGGGCGTGAACGTCGCTTTGGCAAAACCAGCGCCCAGATTAAAAACGGGTGATATATGAACCGGGTAATCCCAGGTCTTGCATTGGCATTAAGTTGGCTTTTACTGCTGTTGATTGGACCAAATGTACTTTTTGCAGTAGTTCTATTGGCAGGTCTTTCCATTGGATCGTTTGAGTACGCTAAAATGGCATTTTCCTTTGAATCAATTTTCTTTTCTTTATCCTTTGCTTTCCTGAGTATTCTTCCACTTCTTTCCGTTTTTCTAATGCCTCAGATTGGTCCCAGTGGAGGACTTGTTTTTGCTTTTCTACTGTTCTCTTTTTGGACTCTTGCAACATATGGTAAAGATTTTGATAGCTATTCCTTTTTCTGTAAAGGCGCTTTTGGTTTACTCTGGGTAGGTTTTCTTGGAGCTCACCTACTCATGATTCGAGGATTGACCGACGGTAATTATTGGTTATTAATTCTCACTGGGATAACCGCAGGATCTGACTCTGGAGCATATTACGCAGGACGAGCCTTTGGTAAGAATAAGCTTAGCCCATTGATCAGTCCTAATAAAACAATCGAAGGCGCTGCCGGTGGAATTATCACTGGAATGATAGTCGCTGCACTGTTAGCATTTCTTCTTTTAGATACGGTTCCATGGGCATTTGTTATTACCACTGCTATTCTCCTTGGTGTTGTCGGTATCTGTGGTGACCTTGTTGAATCAATAGTCAAACGTGCTACTGATACGAAAGACTCTGGAACAATCCTAGGCGGTCATGGCGGCATTCTTGATCGGGCAGATTCAATTCTTCTTGCGGCTCCAGTCCTCTATTATCTTCTTGTTATATCCTCCTAAACGATATGAAAACTTTATCCCTTCTTGGATCCACCGGATCAATTGGCTGTAATGTACTCGATGTTGTACGTAGTTTTCCCGAGCTTTACAGGGTGACAGGGCTTGCTGCCGGAAAAAACATTACTAAACTCCATGAGCAAGTACTCGAGTTTGATCCAGAACTTATCTCAGTTGCCGACAAAGATGATGCCGACCAATTAGCTAGTGCACTACCAACAAAATACAAAGATCGTGTTCGGTATGGAACTGATGGGAGCCAGGAAGTAGCTGCGATTGATTCTGCCCAAATGACAATATCTGCAATAGTTGGTGCAGCTGGTTTGCTTCCAACTCTTGCCGCAATTGATGCAGGCAAGGATATTGGCCTTGCCAACAAAGAAACTTTAGTCATGGCTGGAAAACTTGTCATGGATAGGTGCAAAACAAATGGTGTTAAGCTTCTTCCCGTTGATTCCGAGCACAGTGCTATTTTTCAGGCACTTGATGCAGGGCATCGTGACGATGTTGCTAAAATAATTCTTACAGCTTCAGGCGGGCCATTTAGAGAAAAGAGCATTAAGCAACTGCAAAGTGTAACTCCTGAGCAGGCCCTTGCGCACCCTAACTGGGATATGGGTCGTAAGATTTCCATTGATTCCGCCACTCTTATGAATAAAGGGCTCGAAGTTATTGAGGCCAAATGGCTTTTCGATGTTTCGGTGGAAGAGATTCAAGTGGTTGTTCATCCACAGTCAATTGTCCATTCTCTTGTTGAATTTCAAGACGGATCAGTCATCGCCCAACTTGGAATTCCTGATATGCGAATTCCTATCGCTTATGCCCTTTCCTATCCACGACGACTTGCCATGGAATTACCAGGATTAAATCTTGCACAATGTTCTAATCTTGAATTTCATAATCCTGATTATGAAAGGTTCCCTGCTCTATCACTGGCTTTCACAGCCATCAATAAAGGTGGTGTTCTCCCAGCTGTTCTTAATGCTGCCAATGAAATTGCAGTTGATGCCTTTTTAAATGAAAAAATTCCTTTCCTTGATATTGCGTCAACAGTGGCTACAGTAATGGAGCAGGTGCAGGAGGGGAGTGAAGATAAACTAGATGATATTCTGGCAGCAGATCGTCGTGCACGTGATGTCGCAGCAAATGTAATTAATGCCAGGGTATGAAAAAGCACCCAAAAGAGGTGATAAGTACCTTCACCATTTTTTTTCTCAAATATATTCGAGATACGCTTAGTACCTAAAAAAAGTTCCAAGGTACTAAACGAATATCCAAAAATTCAGGTTATTCCATGAATACTGTTGTTTCATTTATTGTCTGCTTAGGCATTCTTATTTTTGTCCATGAACTGGGCCATTTTCTCTTCGCCAAATTATTTAAGGTAAGGGTACTCAAATTTTCCCTTGGTTTTGGGCCAAAACTTTTCAGTAAAACCGTTGGAGAAACCGAGTATCAACTCAGCGCTCTCCCTCTTGGTGGATATGTCAAAATGTTTGGTGAAAATCCCGACGAACATGCCGATGCCGAAAGTGACAGGCAAGCTTCTTTTGCACATAAAACAGTATGGCAGAGGTTTCTGATTGTACTGGCCGGACCTGTATTCAATCTCCTCTTTAGTCTTGTTATTTTCTTTTTTGTGTTCCTTTTTATGGGGATTCCTGATAGCCGTGATACAACAAAAATCGGTAATGTAACAGCTGATTCGCCAGCTGCTGTGGCTGGAGTTCTTGTCGGTGATACCATTCTCACTATAAATGGTCATGCCACAGAACAGTGGATAGACGTACTAAATCTTGTAAAGGACTCAAAAGGTGAATCTCTTGAGTTTATGCTGGCACGTGGCAACGACGAAGTTGCTCTTATGGTAACGCCAGCGATTAGTCCCGTGAAGAATGTTTTTGGTGAGGAAGTTGAAAAGCGATATATGATAGGTATTGTTCGGGCTGATGATCTTTTTTATACCCCAACGGGCCTTGTTGGTGCCTTCCAGGCCGCTTTTGCCCAGACATGGATGTATATCACCCTAACAGTCCTTGGTTTCCTTAAATTGATCCAACAGGTTGTACCGGTTTCAGAATTAGGGGGCCCAATCCTTATTGCTCAGATAGCAGGAAAGCAGATGCAGGCAGGGTGGGTTAATTTTGCTTTTTTTACAGGACTCCTCAGTGTAAACCTTGGTATCTTGAATCTTCTTCCCATCCCTGTACTTGACGGTGGACATTTGATGTTTCTCAGTTTCGAGGCTGTTCGTCGTAAGCCGATGAGTGAAAAAATGCAGATATTTGCTCAGCAGATAGGTATCGCATTCCTTGGAGTTGCCATGATCTTTGTATTTTATAATGATCTTGCAAGGATTTTTGGGTCGTGAGCGGTGAAAACCCTCTGATTTTAGCCGTTGATACGGCAACATCATGCAGCACTGTGGCTCTTACCACCGGTGATATTCATGATGGTGAACTCTTGGCAACACTCACCCTTAATAGTAAGATAACTCATTCAAGAAGACTGCTCACTGGTATAGACTGGTTGCTTTCTGAAAATAATATCGTTTGTAATGATATTGATGGACTCGCAGTAGGTCTTGGTCCCGGTTCATTTACCGGATTGCGCATTGCAATGGCAACCATGAAAGGGATGGCCACTGCAATGAATAAGCCACTGCTTGGATGTTCAACACTTGATGGTATTGCTCTTACTTGTTCAGGTGATAAACCACTCTGTGTGATACTTGATGCCAGAAAAAAAGAAGTATACAGGCGCTGGTATGTAAAAGATGATCAAGACCTGTATCGTCCTCAGGGATCAATTAAGGTGTTAGCTCCAACAGCTCTGGTAGAAGAGATTACCGGGCCAGTTTTGATGGCTGGTGATGGATTGTTCAGCTATGGTGATTTTTTTAAAGATACTCTGAGAGAGCAGCTCAACAGGGCACCTTTACCGCTTAACTATCCATCAGCCACTGCAATTGGTTTTTTGTGCTGTGAGCAGCTGAAACAAGGCGATATAATGGACTTGGATTCCGCTTCTCCCTTATATGTCCGAGCATCCGATGCAGAGCTCAGTCTTGTTAACAAAGAGAAACAGAAGAAATGATACTCAGAAGACAGACTCGAAAAATTCATATTGGTGATGTACCCATTGGAGGGGGCAGTCCCATTGCTGTTCAGTCCATGACCAATACAGATACCCGCGATGTGGAAACAACTGTTGCCCAGATTGAGCAGCTACAGGATGCCGGTTGTGAAATAATCCGTGTTGCAGTACTAGACCAGGATGCCGCTGTTGCTATTCGTTCCATTAGAGATAAAATTTGTATTCCACTGATTGCAGATATTCATTTTGATTATAGGCTGGCCGTTGCTGCAATGGAAAATGGTGCCCAGGGGATACGTATTAATCCGGGTAATCTTGGTGGCCCTGAAAAACTCTCAATGGTTGTGGCAGCAGCAAAGACTCATAAAGTCCCCATTCGAGTGGGTGTCAATTCTGGTTCAATTGAGAAGGATCTCTTAAAAGAATTTGGCTATCCAAGTTCTGAAAAACCAACGGCACTTATTGAAAGTGCCATGCGAAATGTAAGATTGCTCGAAGATCAGGGTTTTGAAGAGATTAAAATATCAATAAAATCATCTGATACTCTCACTGCAATTAGTGGTTATCAGCAACTTTCCAAACTTACCGATTATCCTCTTCATCTTGGTGTCACTGAGGCTGGAGGATTGATTGCCGGAACCGTTAAATCAAGTGTGGCTCTTGGCATACTTCTTCATCAGGGAATTGGTGATACATTCAGGATCTCCCTTACCCGTGATCCCGTAGAAGAAATCCGGGTCTGCTTTGAACTGCTTCGCTCACTTAAGATAAGGGAACGTGGGCCAGAGTTAATATCCTGCCCAACCTGCGGTAGAACCCAGATCGATCTGTTTGCCATTGCAGAAGAAGTTGAAAATTATGTGCAAACCATGAAAAAGCAGATCAAGGTGGCTGTTATGGGATGCGTTGTTAATGGACCTGGTGAAGCCAAAGAAGCTGATATCGGTATTGCAGGCGGAAACGGGGTCGGAATTATTTTTAAAAAGGGTGTGTTGTACAAAAAAGTTAAAGAAGAAGAGTTGCTTGAAACCTTTTTAGAAGAACTTAGAAAAATAGAAGAAGCATAATAACAGGTATATAAGAAATGAGATTTTCACAATCACTAATTCCCACACTTAAAGAGACTCCTGCAGAAGCAGAGGTTGCTAGTCATCGTCTTCTCCTGCGGGCCGGATTTATACGTAAACTCACTACTGGTATCTATACTTATCTACCGCTTGGTCTTGCAGCGATTCGTAAGGTTGAAAACATCGTACGTGAAGAGATGAATAAAGCGGGTGCCCAAGAGCTTCTTATGCCCATGGTTCAGCCAGCAGATCTCTGGCAAGAAACTGGGCGCTATAAAAAATATGGCCCTGAATTGTTACGATTTGTGGATAGACATGATCGAGAATCCTGCCTAGGACCAACCCATGAAGAAGTTATTACAGATCTTGTGCGGCGTGAAATAAAATCCTACCGTGATCTTCCCATCAATTTGTATCAGATCCAGACGAAGTTTCGTGATGAGATCAGGCCACGATTCGGGCTGATGCGTGGTCGTGAATTTATCATGAAGGATGCGTATTCCTTTGATGTTGATGACGCAAGTGCTGGTGATGCATATCAAAAGATGTATGAAGCCTATCAACGAATATTCACTCGTTGTGGACTGGATTTTCGCCCGGTTGAGGCAGATTCTGGCACAATAGGCGGCAGTTTTTCTCACGAATTTATGGTGCTTGCTGATACTGGTGAAGATACCTTGGTGATCTGCTCTGGTTGTGACTATGCGGCCAATAGTGAAAAGGCCGAAGTTGCAAAACCTGTTGCAGATGAATCTCCCATGCTCGATACTGAGAAGGTAGAGACACCCGGTAAACGAAAAGTCCCGGCAGTGTGTGAATTCATGGGGATTAAGCCTGAAGAACTTGTTAAAACCATGGTCTATCAGGCAGGGGACGAAGTCGTGGCAGTGCTGATTCGAGGAGATCGTCAGGTACAGGAAGTAAAACTCAAAAATCTCCTTGGTTGTGCTGATGTTGAAATGCTTGATGATAAAGGCGTGTATGACGCAACTGGCGTTCCAACTGGATACCTTGGACCCGTTGGTATTAAAGTGAAGCTGTTAGTAGATAACGAAGTGGCAGCAATGCGTAACTTTGTGGTTGGTGCCAATGAAAAAAATCATCATCTGATTAATGTGAATGTTGGACGAGATTTTGAACCATTTGCAGTGGCTGATCTCCGTCAGATAACTTCTACTGATCCTTGTCCTTCTTGTGGTGGAACTCTTACCATGAAAGAGGGTATTGAAGTGGGGCATGTTTTTAAACTGGGCACCGGATACTCAGAGTCCATGAAAGCTGTTTTCCAAGATAGTGATGGGCAGGATAAACCCATTGTCATGGGCTGTTATGGTATAGGAGTAAGTCGGATTGTTGCAGCTGCCATTGAGCAGAATCATGATGATAATGGGATCATATTTCCCATGCCTCTTGCTCCCATGCAGGTAATCGTATTGAATTTAGGCTTAAAGGATGAGCAGATCACAGCGGCTGCCGAAGCTCTCTATACTGAGCTTAAGGAGAAAGGCGTTGATGTTCTTCTTGATGATCGTGATGAACGTCCCGGATCAAAATTCAAGGATGCAGATCTGCTCGGAATACCCCTGCGGGTAACCGTTGGCAAGAGCTTCACAAAAGATGGAGTTTTGGAACTTCGTTTACGAAAGAATGGTGCCGTTGAAGAACTTGAACCAAATAAAGTGACCGCACGGATAGTTGAATTAATTGATGAGGCTATGCCTAAAGGCTGAAAAGGAAAGTTCAACGTTATGGTAAATCAGGAAGGCTTAAAAATCCTGACCAGCGGGTATCTGAAAGATGTGGATCTCAGTCCTATAGACAAGGCCTGGGATCTTGTCGTTGCTGTTCATACTGATAAACAGCATTTTTCAGGAACGCCCTATCTGGATCACACCCTCCATGTGGCATCAACACTTGCGTCCATGCATTTGGATCTGGAAACTGTTGTTGCAGGTCTGCTCCATGGCGTTCTAAAAGAAGGTGTGGAACTTACTGATCTGCGTAAGAAGTTTGGTGATGGTGTGGCAAGCATCGTTGATGGCTGTACGCGTATTACCAATGTGCATTACAATTCCAAGCTGACTCATCAGGCAGACAACGTCAGGAAAATGCTTCTGGCGATAGCCACTGATGTACGGGTACTGCTTGTTAAACTTGCAGATAGATTGCAGGACATGTGTCTTCTTGACACTGTTGAAGAAGATCGTCAGCGGGAAATTGCCAGAGAAACAAAAGATCTGTATGCGCCTCTTGCTTCACGTCTAGGGATAGATTGGATGAAGCGAGAACTTGAAGATCTCTCCTTTCAGTTTTTACATCCCGAGGAATACCTTGATCTTGTCTCAAATCTTGAGAGTTCCCTCGAAGATAGACAGAATTATGTTGATGAAGTTATTTCCATATTTCATCAAAAACTTGCTGAAAATAATGTCTCTCCCACACGCATTATTGGTCGTCCTAAACATCTGTTTTCCATCTATAAAAAACTCGTAGCTCAAAAGATTCCACTGGAACGAGTGTATGATAAGGTCGCCTTTCGTATAATTGTTAATAGTGTGAAAGAATGCTATGAGGCTCTTGGCGTGATCCATGCCAACTGGTCTCCGGTACAGGGGCGCATTAAAGATTTCATTTCTGTTCCGAAGGCAAATAATTATCAATCAATGCATACCACCGTTGTGGGGCCAAGAGAACATTTCATCGAGGTTCAGATCCGAACAGAAGAGATGGATCGAATTGCCATGGAAGGTGTTGCTGCGCATTGGGCCTACAAGGAAGGTCAGAATGCCAATGATAATGACACCAAACTTTTCAAGGATCTGAAAGATTTAGTCAAGATGCTTCAGGAAGTTGATGATCCAAAGGAATTTTTAGAATCCGTCCATGGAGAACTGGATCAGCCTGAAGTATATGCGCTTACGCCTGCCGGTGAAGTAAAAGAATTCCCTATAAATTCCACCCCCATAGATTTTGCCTACTCCATACATACTGAAGTTGGTGATCATTGTGTTGGGGCTAAGGTAAACAGAAAACTTGTCCCTTTGAAATATGCGATTCAAAATGGGGACATCATAGAAATTGTTACCTCAAAACAACAGCGTCCCAGAAGAGGATGGCTTGAGCTGGTGAAAACCAGTCGTGCAAGATCCAGAGTTCGTTCCTGGCTTCGCAAAGAAGATCGTGAAAAAGCACTGAATCTTGGTCGTGAAATTTGTGAGAAAGAACTCAGGCACTATGATACCACGTTAAAGAAACTGGTTAAGAGTGGCCATATCAAGCTTTTGTTGAAGGATTTGCACTGTAACTCCCTGGAAGATATGCTTGCAAAAGTTGGAAGTGGGATGATAACACTTCCGCATCTTATCAAAACTCTTCAGCCTCCCGAAATTGTAAAGGAAGAGGAAGAGCGAAGAATTAGTGAAAAACTTGCTGCCATTGAAAAACAGGCAGATGTTCCAAAGGAGCGTAAAAAAGCATCATCCGGTTCAGCTGTTCATATCGACGGTATTGATGATATGATGATTAAAATAAGTCGTTGCTGCAACCCTGTACCAGGAGATGCCATTATGGGCTTTGTGACCAATGGTCGTGGAATTTCTGTACACAAGGCAAAATGTGTGAATCTTCTTGCTACGGATCCGCAACGCTGGATGGAAGTGGAGTGGGCCACAAATCAAGACAGCGGCCACCGGGTTGAAATTCAGGTGAGTGCTGAAAATGGCAAAGGCGTTTTTGCCGCAATAAGTAGTATGATAAGTACAGATGATGCTGACATCTTAGAAATAACAGCACGTACTACACCGGCTGATACTGCTGATTTTCATATAGCAGTGGAAGTTGAGAGTTTGCAGCATTTACAAACGGTGCTTCAACATCTTCGCCAAATGGAGCAGGTAATTACGGCTCGCAGGGTATAGGTCGTAAATATATGCACCCTCTTGGGTACTTAGTGCAGTTAACATAAATTTCTTAAGGGAGACGAGTGTGAAAGAAAATATTACCGCAATGTATGCCAGAAAAAATTTTGGTCGCCTATTGGACAAAACTGCTCTTCTTGGTGAGTCCTATGTTATTGAACGGGCTGGTCGTCCTATGGCGGCTCTTGTTTCAGTGGATCGCCTCGAAGAGGTGCAGGCGGGTGGAGTGGCTATGGGTGAATCTCTTGAGAAGCTTATAAAGAAGATTAAGGGACCCAAATCAAAAAAACTTGAAAAAGCCATTGCTGAGGCAAGAGAAGCCGCAGCAGCTCTTCTTCTCTAGTCCCTTCTGTTTATGTACTCCTGTTGTCAAGTCTGCGGTAATGAAATCGATTCAAGGACCGTACAGTGTCCATATTGTGGAAGCGATCAGGAAAGTGATGGACAGGGAAGAGTTAAGCTTGAGAAGAAAGTGTTTTACCAGAAAACAGTTAACCTTGAACAGGGCTTGCCGACCGTTGCTCAGGCTTTAAATCGACTTCAACAGGAAGTACAAACTGCCCGTAACGAACAGATTAGTGTGCTTACACTTATCCATGGGTATGGCTCCACTGGTAAAGGTGGGGCCATTCGTCTGGAATGCAGGAAGACTTTGAAATATTTAAAGAGTTGCGGTCAAGTTGGAGATGTTGTTGCAGGTGAAGATTTTAGTCGACGGAACGGAAATATAAAGCAACTTTTAAGTCGGTTTCCCGAACTTACAAGCCATCCTCATCTCAATAATCATAATAAGGGTATCACTCTCGTGATACTGTCTTGAAATTCTCATATCTTTTCCACTTTACGATTGAACCTTGCACGATGTGAAAGAATGCTTATTTGTTAACTGGTTAGTGCAGTATTTAATACATCTTAATACAACAAAATCCGAAATTTAAAGGAGTTTATAAATGAAACGAATTGCTGGCTTAGGCCTTGTTGTCTGTCTTTCCCTACCTACTTTTGGACTTGCTGCTGAAAAAACTACAGAGTTGACTACTTTTAAAGATAAGCTCAGTTACAGTATGGGCGTTGACATGGGAACCTACCTCAATGGTGTAGGTGAAGAACTGAATCTCGATGGCCTTCAACGTGGTTTGAAGGATGGCTTTGCTGGAAAAGAGTTGCTTTTAAGCACCGAAGAAATGCAAAGTGTCCAGAAGGAATTTGCTGAGAAAATGCAAGCAAAACAAGAAGCCCAGCTGAAGGACCTGCAGGAAAAGAATAAGAAGGAAGGCGAAGCCTATCTTGCTGATAATAAAGCAAAGGAAGGTGTAGTTGTAACAGCAAGTGGCCTGCAGTATAACGTTGTAAAAGAAGGTACAGGTGCCATTCCCACAGCTGAAGATACCGTAAAAGTTCATTATAAGGGCACGATGATTGATGGAAAGGTTTTTGATGATTCAAATGCTCGTGGTGAAGCTGCAACGTTTGGTGTTACTCAGGTAATTCCTGGTTGGAGTGAAGTTTTACAATTAATGAAAGAGGGAGCATCGTATCACGTTGTTGTGCCTCCTTCTCTAGCCTATGGCGAACAGGGAGTGCCACCAATGATCGAACCAAATGCTGTCCTGATTTTTGATGTTGATTTGATTTCCATTGAAAAGGTTGAGAAGAAGTAATGTTAATTCTATTTACTGCTATTTTTGAGGACCATCATGGCTAAAAAGAAATGCTGTAATAAAATAAGAAAGAAGGGCTATTGCTGTACGAGTTGTCCTTTGTATGAAAACCCGAAAAAGAAAAAAGCTAAGAAGAAAAAGAATAAAAAATCAAAGAAAGGAAAAAAGTAATTCCTTTTGTTGCTTTGATGATGGCCTCGGAACGTTTGTTTCGGGGCTTTTTTCTTTTGAGGGTACTTACACTGATGATAGTATTCGTGGTTCAGGCATTCACCGTCAAACGTCCTCGCTTCATTTCTTGCTTGCGGATTGATTTGTTAAATGGTGATGGCTGTGGTTTCTGCTGAGCCGAGAACCGAATCTGCCATGTATATATACCCAATGTCCTGCCATCTTTTACCAAGTAGTTTTGCTCCAAAGGCATCAATGGCTACAATATCCGTGGATGCTGCAAGTGTGTTTAGAGGCGGGTTACAGTGTTTGCCCCAGAGGTGACTTTCTGCCATACCAATAGATGCATCGAGAAGAGTAAAGTCAGGAGATCGATAACGATTGAGATCAAAGATTGCTTCGTGGATTTGCTGGTGAAATGCTGATTGTCCGTAATGCCCTTTACCTCGGAAATGAGATGGTGGAACACAACCCATCATATTTTTCATGGTAAGGGTCACCTTGGCCAGAGTGTGAACTTTAAGTACTGGAACAGAAAGCAGAAAAACCTCATCGAGTATTGAAGGGAGATGCATAACAGGCCATCTAGTGCATTCCAGATTTTCTTTTTTTGTGAGCTTTTCGAAATTGAGATCAATAAGTTGAATGTTTTCTTCTGTTGCGAGTTTATTGTAGCCAAGCATTTTAAATGGGTGATGGGTGTCATATTCAAGAGAACCGGTTCCCTCACCGATGATGATTTCCTGTCCTGGAAATCTCTTTTGCAGATATGAAATTAATAGAGAGACTAAATGCACAGGAGTTGTGATTGGTGGTTCCAGTGCTTCAACCAGGTTAGGTTTTATTAGAATCGGTTGTCCTTTTGGGATAATATCAGCGAGTCCTGCGGCATCAAGCAATCTGGGTATGTCAGATTCAAGTGATGTTATTTTGGTGGTGTAGAGTTGCTGTGGATTCATATATAATGCAAATTCATGTAAGAATTGAAAAGAACGGATGAATGGTTAATCTTTTGCTTATATATTAATTTTCAAGGCATCGCATTGAATTTTTTGCTATATTGTCTTCAACGTAATTACCTGAGCATCAATCTATTTCAAAGAGTATTCGGGAGTTTTTATGAAGATCAGCCTTACTGTCGATCAGGAAATTTGTAAACAATGCTACGCCTGTATATCCGAATGTCCCTTTGATCTTATCAATAAGGATAAGGAAGGTGTTCCTCAACTACGTAAAGCTGCGGTGAAAAGATGTATTCGCTGTGGACATTGTATGGCAGTCTGTGTGGCCGATGCCCTTGATATTTCCATATCACCACTCGAACAAAGTCAATCTGTAGACAAATCATTATTGCCAGATACTGCTTCGGTGAAACATTTTCTTGAGAGTAGGCGATCCATTCGAACGTATAAGAAAAAGACGGCGGATCATGCCATTCTTGAACAGATAATGGATGTCAGTCGTTATGCCGCAAGTGCTCATAATTGCCAACCTGTACATTGGATAATAGTTGAGAACCCAGATGAAGTAAAACGTCTTGCCGGATTAGTTGTAGAGTATATGAAAGACATAAAAGTGTTTCCAGGGTTGATTCGTGCCTGGGATAATGGGATCGATAAGGTTTTACGAGGTGCCCCTCATCTTGCAGTTGCTCATGCTGATCCCAAGTCCAGTGAACATCTTGTTGAAGATTGTACTTTGGCCACTGCATATGTTGATCTTGCTGCACATAGCCATGGCCTTGGCAGCTGCTGGGCTGGCTTTTTGGTGCAAGCCGTCCATTTTAATTATCAGCCGCTTATCGATGCTCTTGGGATTCCAGAAAATCATCAGGTCTACTCAGCACTCATGCTTGGGTATCCAAAATTTCAGTATCGTCATATTCCGCAGCGTGATCCGTTAAAAATTATTTGGAAATAAGAAGGTATTATATTGTTATGAAAAAACGTTCAGGAAGCTTGCGTGATGTGTTGTCGATCTATGGCCCTGGGCTCCTTTTGATCGGGATCGGATTTTATCTTACACAAACTTTTATAAAACCGGCACCTCCCAAAGAGGTAACTATTGCTGCGGGACAGGTCACTGGGGCGTATTATCAATTTGCCAATCAGTATGCAGACTTTTTTGCCAAAGAAGGCATTACTCTGCATGTTCTTGAAACCGCAGGATCAGTTGAAAATATAGATCTTCTTCTAAACAAAAAAGTGGATATTGCCTTTGTTCAAGGTGGAACAATAGAAGAGGGAAAAACTAGCGAGTTGGAAGGACTTGCCAGTCTCTACTATGAGCCTTTGTGGCTGTATCACAGAAATGGAATTAGTCTTAGCCGATTAGAAGACCTGAAATCGCTCAAAGTCTCCATGGGCATGCAAGGCTCTGGCACCCATACTCTTGTACGGCGTTTATTGGACGAGAACCAGTTGGACAGTAAACAGGTTAATCTTCTGACGTTCTCAGATGCAGATGCTCTGGAAGGACTGCAGGCAGGAACTCTTGATGCAGCGTTTTTTGTTACTCGTCCAGGGACTCCAATGATTAAGGCATTAACGAAGAATAAGAATCTTCAAGTGGCAAATTTTGAACGTGCAGGAGCATATGCGAAAAGATTTCATTATTTGTCGGCCTTGGTTCTTCCGGAAGGGTCACAGGAT
>DAOVZA010000253.1 GCA_030635405.1 Desulfocapsa sp. | reverse complement strand
CGATGGAGAGCATACTGCCACCAACACCAGCTGTGAGTGTTACCAGAAGCCAGTGCCCCATGGACATATCAGGCTGCATTGACAAGACAGCAAACATTACAGGAATATTATCAACGATGGCCGAAAGAAATCCCACAAGAACATTCGCATAGGTTGGTCCCCAGTTGACATACATCACCTCAGATGCAACCGCCAGATAGCCGATGAACCCCAAACCTCCGACACAGAGAATAACTCCATAGAAAAACATCAGGGTATCCCACTCTGCCCGGGCAACACTTTTGAAGACATCAAAAGCTACGGTATCACCGATTCTTTCCTCAGCTTTCTCAGGATCGTAATCCGGATCATCTTTTTTGTTTTTATGGGTTTTCTTGAGATAGAAACCATACAGTTTCAGATAGGCAAGTCCTGTCATCATTCCCATCATAGGAGGAAGATGAAGGAAATTATGGAAACTTACAGCTGTAAGGATGGTTGCCAGAAACAGACCGATTACAACAAAAGAGCCACGTTTCAAAGTTACATCAACATCTCCAGCTTCAGGCTGAATTTTGGGTACAGCAAAACTCATAATAACAGCAGGTACAACCCAGTTTACAACAGATGGTATAAAGAGGTTGAAGAAAGTTCCAAAACTCACAATACCTTTTTGCCATACCATGAGAGTTGTAATATCACCAAATGGGCTGAAGGCTCCTCCAGCGTTGGCTGCTACAACAATATTGATACATGCCAATCCTACAAATTTTACGTTATCTTTACCTATGGCCATAACTACGGCACACATAAGCAGGGCTGTTGTCAGATTATCAGCTACTGGAGAGATAAAAAATGCAAGAACACCAGTGAGCCAGAATATCTTACGGAGTGAGTACCCTGCATTAACAAGTTTTACTCGAAGAGCCTCAAAAACCTGCCTCTCTTCCATGGCGTTAATATAGGTCATCGCCACAAGCAGAAAGAGGAAGAGTTCCGCAAATTCAAGAATATTATGTCGCACTGCAGTTTCTGCAGCATGAGTAAAGCCATGGCTGGCATAGACATAACCAATAATACCCCAGATAAGACCAGCGGCCAGTAAAACAGGCTTGGACTTACGCATATGAGTATACTCTTCAGCCATAACAAAGCCATAAGCCACTACAAAAATCACCAATGACGCATATCCCACCCAACTACTAGTTAGATCGAGGTGATTTCCTCCACCTCCGCCTGAAGCCAAAGCCATTCCAGGCAATCCAAGCAACACCAATAGTTGCAAAAAAAACCTGCCGGATGTTTTTACCACAACACTTCCTCCCCTTTAACAATTATAAAACATAACGCCTGACACACATTTTCCTTATGAAATACTATCAGGTTGTTTCCCTTATTCTTTGCACTAAATACCATAATTTGCATAATATGCAGTGCAAAAAATAAATTAACGGACAGATTGACATGCAGGCTGCCACACGCAGCCTACATGTCACTTCAAAAGAGATTTTATCTTTACACCTCTCTCGGCAATACCTCTCAAGGTATTGACCTGGATTTTGCCACACACAAACTCCTGATCAATTCATGAGAGACTTCGGGTTTACATCACCTTTGGAACATAAATCTCCATACCCATTAGCGGCCATATAACCACAACGGCAAGCCAGGTAACCAGCATAAGGATTGCACTGGCGGGAAGCCCCCACAGAAAGAACTCTGCGGTAGTAAACTGTTTGGAGTTATAAGCAATCGCATTGGGTGCAGCGCCAACAAGCAGCAGAAACGGCATACCTGCGACAACAAGAGAGGAGAAAAGAATTACCTCAGCACCAACTCCAAGGTACGGTGCAATAACCAAGGCAACTGGAAGAGAGATCGCGATGGCTGCAACGTTCATGATAAAGTTGGTCATCATCATTACGAAGAAAGCCATACCAAGAATGAAAACGATCGGAGGAGAACTCTGGAAAAGTACCAGCCAGTTTACAGCCATCCATTTGGCAGCTCCAGTCTCCCAGAGACAAAAACCGATTGACATGGCACCAGCAAAGAGAAGGATAATATTCCAGGGAATTTCTTCAAGATCATCAACGTCAAGAATATTAAAGAGGAAGAAACCAATTGTAGAACAAAGGAGAATTCCTGTTTTATGTAATCCAGCAAGAGCTGGGATGAAGTTTTTAAGGGCAATAACTAAAATTGTAAGAACAACAATCGAGGCAGTTATAATTTCTTTATTACTCCAACCACCGAGTTCATTATACATTCTACTGGCTTTTTCTTTCAAACCTGGAATACGGGCACGCTCAGGTTTAAAAAAGACCATAAAGAATCCCCAGAGGATAAAGGTCATAATCCAGCCAATTGGGAACATATACCAGGTAAGTTTAAAGAAACTGATATCGATATTCATGATATCTTTATAGAAACCAAGTGCAACAGCACCACGTGCCGCGCCAAGCAGAGTAACGATACTACCCGCACCTGCAACATATGCCATACCGATAAAGAGACCTTTACCAAATCTTGTGGGCTCATCTTCGTCAGAATAGAGTGCATGAATTGCCATCAACAGTGGAAACATGGTTGCAGCAACTGCAGTATGTGCCATAACGTGCGTCAGGGCTGCAGTCATAACGAAGCAACCAAGATAAATCATGCTCGTTTTTTCACCAACAATTGAGAGCATTTTATAAGCTATACGCTTGGTGAGACCGGTTTTGGTGAAAACCATACCAATAACGATTGAACCAAAGATAAAAAGAACCGATGGATCCATGAAATCTTTAAAGGCAACCTTAGGATCACGAATCATGAAAAGTGCCTGAAGAACACCGATGGTAAGACTTGTCACACCGATGGGTACAACTTCAAAAACCCACCATGTTGCAGCAAGCAAGAAAACACCAATAGCTCCCTTTGCCTGTTGGCTTAGGACAAAATGTTCTCCCATGGGATCGATGGCATCAGGCCAAGGTGGACAGTAGTAAACAAAACAAAACAGGCCTATACCCAGAAACATAAATAGAAGCCGTTTCACATTGAACGGCTCTTTCGCCTCAGGAAGGCTCACAGCTTGAGACTCTGCAGCAGTCATTATTATATCCTCTCTTTATAAGTAACTTTTAGATGTCGCAATAGGTGGTGCATATCGAGGAAAAAATCTTCTCGAGACACAACATACCGATAATTTCCCCATCATCGGTTACCGGCACGTTAAAATCATGTTGATGCGACATCATGACCAGAGCCTTCAAAGTATTCGTATCTGCCGGAAGTGAAAATTCAACCGGTTTCACAATTGACTTAAGCAACTTTTGCTGATTTTTCCCACAGGAGGAAAAAGTTGATTCTTCATATAAAAATGCAAGATTAGGGAAATTTTCGCCCTTTCCTTCAAACTCACCACCTGTGCTTACATCCACTAGGCGCGGTATTAATCCATGCATAATTTCAACTAACGACAATTTTCCCGTAAGTTGATTCTTATCATTGAGCACCAGAAGCACAGCAGCACACACGCTGCCTCTTTCTTCTGTATGAAAGCTTTTTAACGCCTGGATTGCCTCACCCAGTGTCTGATCCTCATTCAAATGCGGATAACGATCCAAGGGAGTTACAATATCCCTTACAATCGAAGTTTCTTTGTTCATGGTTTCCTCCTCCTTTCCAGTATTTTACTTACCAAAAACCCCTGCAATTTAAGGCCTCAAGCAGAAGACACACCAAACCTGTGTGAGTTGATTTTCCAACCTCACAAACATGAATTCAGGTAGTTATAGGGAATGTACTTCTTCTAAAAGAGGCTGTTTTTTTACCAGCTCTTACTAATTAGAATGTTTTTCATTTCCGCAGAGCTCTTTTGCTCAAGAGCACGCATACGTTCTCTTTTCGCAGCCCAGATTTTTTCCATCAAAACATTTAAATCTACGGGTTTTTCAAGAAAATCATTAGCTCCGTATTTCATAGCTTCGATTCCGGTTTTTACAGTGGCCTGACCGGTGAGCATTATAACTTCAATATCTGGACGTTCTGCTTTAATTTGCTTCAATGTTTCAATGCCATCGATTCCAGGCATGGCAAGATCGACAATGGCAACATCAAAACTCTGATCGCCCACTTTAGTGACTGCAGCTTCTCCGTTTGACACTGTCACAACTTTAAGCCCTCTAGTTTCAAGTCGCTGTGACATCAAATCGATAAACTCTTCTTCATCATCTACAAGTAAAACCTTT
>DAOVZA010000301.1 GCA_030635405.1 Desulfocapsa sp. | reverse complement strand
GAACTGTCATCTTGACCAGCAGCGAATCATATACTTCGGGAATTGTAAAACCCTGGTAAACAAAACCATCAAGACGAACACCGTAACCGCCAGGTGAACGATAAACAGACACTGTCTTTCCACCTTCAGGCATGAAATCAGCTTTTGGATCTTCTGCATTTATTCTCATCTCGATGGCATGGCCACGCAATTTGATATCATCCTGAGAAAATGAGAGCTTTTTACCCATTGCTAACTTGATCTGGGTACGGACAATATCAATACCAGTAATCATTTCAGTTACAGTATGTTCAACCTGTACCCTGGTATTTATTTCCATAAAATAGTAATTAAATTTCTTGTCGATCAGGAATTCAACTGTACCAGCATTGAAATAATTAGCTGCCTTTGCCGCTTTAACAGCAGTATCACAAATAGTATCAAGAAGTTTTTTATCACTAATCATGGAAGGAGCTATCTCGATCAACTTTTGATTTCTGCGTTGAATAGAGCAGTCACGAGTTCCAAGGTGGACAGTAGTACCATCATGATCTGCCATGATTTGCACTTCAACGTGCTTGGGTTCAATTACAACCTTTTCGAGATAGACAGAACCATCATCAAAGGCTGCTAAAGCTTCAGCTCTTGCTATGGGAATCTCTTCTTTCATCTGAGCATCAGATTCGATAAGTCTGATTCCGCGTCCACCACCACCAGATGTTGCTTTGAGCATGACAGGATATTCAACCTTAGCAGCAAAAGCCAAGGCTGTTTTAACTCCTTCAGGGCCAGGAGTAAGATTTTCAGTACCTGGTACCATTGGGATTCCAGCATCTGCCATGATCTGTCTTGCAATAACCTTGTTACCAAGATTAGTTACAACTTCAGAAGAGGGTCCGATGAAAATAATACCTTCATCTTCACAAGCCTTGGCAAATTTTGCATTTTCAGCAAGAAACCCATAACCGGGATGAATTGCAGTAGCCCCGGAACTTTTGGCGGCTTTGATGATTTTATCAATATTAAGATAATCACAACGAGGGCCGTTTCCTAGCCAGACGGCTTCATCAGCAATACGAATATGACGAGATTCCTTGTCAGGCGATTCGTAAACGGCAACAGCTTCATAACTCAATTCCTGGATAGCTCGGATAAGACGAATGGCAATTTCACCACGATTAGCAACAAGTATTTTTGTTTTCAAAGCAACTCCTTTCACAGATTAATTCAAAAATGAAACAGGATTTTTGACAGGAAAAAATCCCTGAAAAAAATATGGGGGGAATTAGATGGATTTTTTTTATGTGTTAATAATAAAAAACCAAAGAAATTTTTATTTAACATATTTGGTTTGTAAATGCAAGTGATACTGGTGAATTGAGGGGGAAACGACCATGAACCTAACTGTTACATGTGTCATTTTAAAAACAGTTACTTTGTAGAAATCATATAATATCCTTGACAGTTTTTCTCCTAGAGATATAAGGGGAATAGGTGAGTTGCTGCAAAATAAATTAGGCTTTGTTTTGCAGTTTTTAACAACTTAAAAGTGAGAAAACTGGTTACTGAAATGGTTAAAAATACCAAGCCAAAAACAAAGAAGGCAGCAATTCCCTCTGCTGCCCAAAAAACAAAGGAAAAAAAATTATATAGTGTGGTTTTTTTCCCGAAATGGTGCAAATCCTGCGGACTCTGTTCTGCGTTTTGTGCAAAAAAAATCATCAAGACTGACGAATTCGGCCTCCCGTACATAGATAAAATGGATGAGTGCATCGGATGCAGGTTTTGTGAAATTCATTGTCCTGACTTTGCGATTACCATAAAAGCAAGGCACCCAGAAAGGAGGGAAAGCAATGGAAAGCATTGATACCCCTAAAAAGACTTTATTACAGGGTAATGAAGCAATCGTTGCAGGTGCATTGGCTGCCGGATGTCGTTTCTTTGCCGGATATCCAATAACACCAGCCTCTGAAATCAGTGAGTTACTCTCAGTTAAGTTACCAGAAGTCGGTGGTACTTTTATTCAGATGGAAGATGAAATTGCCTCCATGGGCGCCACGCTTGGCGCCTCACTTGCTGGTGTGAAATCCATGACAGCGACCAGTGGCCCCGGATTTTCCCTTATTCAGGAAAACCTTGGCTATGGGTGTATAACAGAAGTTCCCTGCGTTATTGTTAATGTTATGCGTGGTGGACCAAGTACAGGCCTTCCAACCAGTCCTGCACAGGGTGATGTTCAGATGGCCAGGTGGGGGACCCACGGTGATCATCCTATTATAGTACTAGCTGTTTCTTCTGTTGCAGATTGCTTTTCTGTAACGGTAAAAGCTTTTAATTTATCAGAAAAATATCGTATTCCTGTAATTATTTTGTCCGATGAGGTGGTTGCTCATACCCGTGAATCTGTCGTTCTTCCAGAGCTTGACCAGATAAGGGTATTTGACAGGGTTAAACCTGATGTCCCACCAGAGTGGTACAAGCCTTACGCCGATAATAATCGTGGCGTTCCTGATATGGCAACCTTTGGCGATGGCTACAGGCACCATGTAACAGGTCTTGTTCATGATGAAAAAGGATTTCCTACCCAGGATCCTCAGGAGATAGATAAGTTCTTGAGACGAATCCACTCTAAAATCAGTAAGGGATTTCAGGATATCCAGATCACGAAGACCTACGAGATGGAAGATGCCGAAGTTTTCGTTATTGCATATGGCTCAGTAGCAAGATCTGCTCTTCGCGCTGTCCGTGATGCCAGAAAACTTGGAGTAAAGGCAGGTCTTGTTCAGCTTGTAACCCTCTTTCCTTTTCCTAGAAAAGCTGTTGATACATATCTGCGACAATGTCGTGCTGCCATTATCCCTGAAATGAATCTGGGGCAGATGAGCAGGGAAGTTGGACGAGTGAACCAAGCTGGTTGCCGTATCGTGAAGCATAATAAGATAAATGGCGAGTTGATTACACCTGAAGAAATCCTCAAACATTTGACAACAGTATGATCTTGCATCAAAAACAAGATTAAGGAGAAAAAATACAATGCTTGAACGTGCTGAAATCATACGTAAAGAATATTTACGACACGATAAAACCTTTCCACATGTCTGGTGCCCAGGCTGTGGTAATGGAATTGTAATGGGCGCTTTGTTACGCGCTGTGCATAGCCTTGGACTCGATAAGAATGAGGTTGTGCTCGCTTCTGGAATCGGTTGCTCCGGAAGACTACCTACTTATGTGGATTTTAATACTATCCACACAACCCATGGCAGGGCTCTTACCTTTTCAACAGGTATAAAACTTGCCAAGCCTGAACTTACCGTTCTCACGGTGATGGGCGATGGTGATTCCACAGCAATTGGTGGTAACCATTTTATCCACGCAGCAAGACGGAACCTGAACCTTACTGCGATTATTATTAACAATTCAACCTATGGAATGACCGGCGGGCAATATTCACCGACCACTCCATTTGGGTCAAAATCAACAACTTCCGTTTATGGTCATGTTGAACATGCCTTTAACATAGCGGAGCTTGCTGCTACTGCAGGGGCTGCTTTTGTTGCAAGAACCACAGTTTATCATGCGTCCCACATGGAGCAGATGCTTAAGAAGGGCATTGAAAAGCGTGGTTTTTCCGTGGTCGAGATTATTTCCAACTGCCATGTACAACATGGTCGTAGAAATAAACTCGGTAGT
>DAOVZA010000258.1 GCA_030635405.1 Desulfocapsa sp. | reverse complement strand
GACTTTTCAACACCCTATCATCCTGGACTGATCAAGACTGCACTCGATAGCGCAAGCCACTGCAAGATTCAAAATGTCATCAGTGGGGTTTATGGCTGTATCCCTGGCCCCAGCCTTGAAACACCAGCAGAAACCAGATGGCTGCGAGAAAGCGGCGCCGATGCCGTGGGTATGTCATCGGTTCCCGAAAGCATCGTGGCCAAACATGCTGGTATGGATATTCTTGGTCTCTCCGTTGTGTCAAACGTAAATGATCCTGATAATTTTGAACCTATCATTCTTGAAGACATCATTGCCACAGCTGAGGCCATGGAGCCAAAACTTGAACAATTAATTTTAGAAATTGTGAAAAGGATTCCAGCATGAGCAGACAGCAGGTGGATAGCATTGTCTCCGGAAGTTACCTCCTACCGGATTCCAGACAAGACAACTATATCAAAAATGGTGCTGTGGCCATTACAAAAGACAGCATCATAGCAATCGGTACCAGCAAAGCCCTTCTTGAAGAATATGTAACAGAACACCACTTTCACACTGACCATGGCCTCATCATGCCAGGCCTTGTCAACACCCACACCCATGCAGCCATGGCTTGTTTCAGAGGTCTTGCCGATGATCTCCCCTTAATGACTTGGCTTGAAGAACATATTTTCCCGGTGGAATCTCGCTGGACACCGGAAATGATTTATCACTCAACTCTGCTCTCACTGGCTGAGATGATAAAATCCGGTACCACCAGTTTTTGCGATATGTATCTCTTCTCAAAAGAAGTAGCACGCGCGACCGAGGAATCCGGAATGCGGGCATGGATCGGGGAAGTCCTTTACGATTTTCCATCTCCATCATACGGAGAACTTGAGAATGGATTTTCTTATGTGGAAGATCTCTTCACTGAATACCAGGAACATCCACTAATCACAATCACCGCTGATCCTCATTCAGTTTACACCTGTTCCCCGGAGCTACTCGTAAGACTAGGTCAAGTGGCAGAAGATCACAGCAGTCTCTACGTGATTCACCTTTCTGAAAACGAAGCCGAAGTCAACACCTGCAAGGAACGCTATAACTGTAGTCCGGTGCAACACCTGGAACAACTTGGGCTCCTCAGACCTGAAACACTTGCCGCTCATTGCGTTATGCTGAATGATGAAGAAATCACACTTCTGGCAAACCGTGATGTCAAGGTCTCCCACTGCCAGGAATCAAACATGAAGCTTGCATCCGGAACCGCTCCGGTTGTCAAAATGCTCAGAGCCGGAATAACGGTCGGAATAGGAACAGATGGCGCTGCATCAAATAATGATGTGGATATGTTTGGTGAGATGAATACCGTTGCCAAAATCCACAAAGTTGCCCGAATGGACCCTACTGCCATGAATGCTGAAGAAACCCTGCATGCTGCAACCTTAGGTGGTGCCGAGACCTTAGGTGTCGGCAACAGTATCGGAACACTTGCCGCCGGAAAAAAAGCAGACATGATTGTGCTCGATATGAATCAACCCCATCTCACTCCTCTGTACAACATTCCCTCGCACCTTGTTTACAGTGCAAGAGGTGCTGATGTTATTCATTCCATCATAAACGGTCGCATTGTAATGAAAGACAGAGTTCTGCAAAGCCTTGATGAAGAAAGAATCCTTGCTCAAATGCGGGAAATTGGACAAAACATTGTCAGACATGGAAAGGATTGACATTCCAGCACTACTAATCTACATTTAGAGCGTTGCAGAAAAAGTTGTTAACCATGATTTTACACATATAGAGGAAGTACTATGTTTGGACTCGGAATGCCGGAGTTAGTTGTTATCCTTGTCATCATCGTTATTATTTTTGGTGCCGGAAAACTTCCTGAAATTGGATCAGGAATAGGTAAAGGAATCAAAAACTTTAAAGATGCAACCAAGAAAGAAGAAGAAAAAAAAATTGACGAAGACACCAAAAGTGATTCAGAAACCTGATCCTGCTGCTTAACTTTATTTTCACTCTAACTGGAGAAACCCATGTTTGGACTCGGAATGCCGGAATTAGTTGTTATCTTAGGTATTGCTGTACTTGTTTTTGGTGGAAAAAAGCTTCCTGAAATCGGATCTGGTCTGGGAAAAGCAATTTCATCATTCAAAAGTGGCATCAGTGATATTGAAGAGGGCGGAAAACAAATTTTAGAAGATGTCCCCGGAGTAAAAGAAGTTGCTGCCGTTAAAGAAAAGGTTGATGCAGTAAAAAATATTGGCAATATTATCAAGTAAATCAGACTGTAAAAAAGTAGTACCCATCCAAAACACCAAAAGGAGAGCCTTCATCGGTTCTCCTTTTTTTATGTCCTCAAGATTTTCCTTATTTAGCCCTCCATCTTCCTTGACAAGCCCTCCTGTTTTGACATACTCTGAAAGAGAAGGAATCTTCCTTTTAGTTGAGTAATTCTTTATTTTTAAAGAAGGTGTAGCATGTCAAATCGTCGCAACTATGAACGTCTCCTGATCCAAAAATATGCCATTCTCAAACTCAAAAATGGTGAATCCATAGAAGGAAGAACCCGAGACATGAGCGTTGGCGGAGCATTTATAGAATGTGATCATGACAGTGATCTGAGCGAAGGGGCAGAGTGTACAATAAGCTTGATGCTTGATGAAGAGGATGAGGAGTTAATCACGGAGTTGTACGCATCCATCAGTCACAGCGAAGAAGAAGGACTGGGCTGCACTTTTCTGAAAGTGAACTCTGTTTTTTATCAATTTATCGGGGAATCCACCGATTAAGTGCGTTGCTTATTTTTTGCATTCTTTAATTATTCCAGGAGCTGGGGTAACTAAACATTTTAAAAGAAACTTTTGCTCCTTATCGTCAAGTTGGGCACCTCGGCGCTTAACCATTCTTTTCAACGTAGATCGCCAACGCCGTTCTGATTTTTCACCAATCTGATCACAGACACGTTCCAAATAATGACAGCTTTCGCAACGATTCAGTAAAAGTTCGCTACATTCTTGTTCTTCAGCTGCTTGTGCATTCTCCGAACCGACCAAACAGAATAATACTGCGCCGATAATAGACAATTTCATCTTATATTCTTCTCCATTTAAACCACTTTTTTCATCATCACTTACTTAAGCATTGAAGAGAGTATAAACAAAGAACGAATTTTTCCACCTTTTTCACAAAATCAGGGGTATTGATAAATACAGTATCAATACCCCCGAGTGATTCAAGTAACAATCAATCAGACAAGATTACTTCTTTCTCGTCTCGAAACCACTGATTCCAGCCCTCTTTCTTTCTGCCAGTCGGGGAACAATGTTTCCAGAAGATTTTGCTCATTCTCTCTACTTCGGAGATGTCTGCGTTTAGCAAGTTCATGAACCTCAGCTTCACGAAGAGCAATCATCTGCCGAAGAAAGATTTGTGCCTCCGTTGACTCATCAGTTGTGGCCAGTTCTGCTTCCACGTTGCTCATACCTTTTGTAGCAAGTTTAATCTCCTGCAAAGGCCTGACTTCTCCATCTTCTGTGAGAAAGAAACCGCTGGCTGCAACTTCTCCCATTAAAGTGTTGTTGCTATCCCTCAGTTTGAAGGAAGTCTGATCATGTGTGAGACAGATTGCCCCGACACCAGCTTCTGCAAGACTCAGCATGGATCCATCACCTGACTCATTCGGTTTCCAGATAAGAAGCTTTGCAAAAACAGGATCATTTTCATCTATCCAGCCATTGCCATCTGTATCATGTAGGGCAAGTTCCTGAAATCCATGCCCAGTGGTTGGCCCAAAGAGTTCACTGCCATCATTCACTCGTTGATCATTATTAAGATCAAGTGCCAGAAATCCGCTTCCCGGTTGAAGTGAAAAAGACTCTTCACACACCCCGTCACAATCAAGGTCAAACAGAAAATCACGGTTGGCAAGACTTTCAAGATTACAGTCAAAACTAAAGACTAGCGGATCAAGCAACACTCCACCGGTTGCTCCCCATGTTGTGCTTTCTCTCACCAAAGACTCTCGTTCCATACTGAGATCCAGGGAAAAACTGATATTTCTCCCATCTTCGAGCTTCACTGACCCCGATGACTGAACAGAGACTTTTTCGTATTGATAACTGCTAAAAACAGATGTTACTGAAAATGTTGCCCGCTGAGAGAGAGCAGTCAGGCTT
>DAOVZA010000359.1 GCA_030635405.1 Desulfocapsa sp. | reverse complement strand
GCTATGGTTTGCTGTATTAAGGAAATGTAAATGTACATTTGTACTAAAGAGGAAACGAAATGGATCTGACCACAAAACAGCAGCAACTTTTTATCTATCTGCAGGGACAACTGGAGCAGGAAGGACGAGCACCCAGTTTACGTCAAGCTGCAGAAGACCTGGGTGTGAGTCACAATGCCGTGGCTCAGTTAATTACGCAGCTGGAGCGAAAGGGTGTCATTGAGCGAGAAGGGCGCTACAGTCGCTCAATACGTATTCTGCCTCCACAGGTTCAGCAGGAAAAATCACGGATGCGGGAACTGCCTGTGGTTGGAGCAATCACAGCGGGCCTGCCCATGTATGCTCAGCAGGTGTGGGATGGTTCCGTGGTGGTCGATGGTGCGCTGTTTTCAGGCCCTAATCTTTTTTGTTTGCGTATTCAGGGTGAGTCCATGCAGGACTGCGGCATATTGAACGGAGATCTGGTTATCTGTGAACCAAGGCAATATGCGGAAAATGGAGAAATTGTAGCTGTCCTCATTCAGGGAGAAGAGGCCACTGTAAAACGATTCTTCCTGGAAGAAGATCATATTGAATTACGACCTGAAAATAAAAAATTCAGTGTCACCCGCTATCCCTTTTCCGACATTCTGGTGCAGGGAAAAGTTGTGGGTGTAATCAGAAGCTATGATAAAAGATAAACTGTGTCCGGTACTCGTCGGGACCAGCGGGTATTCCTATACCGAATGGGTGGATGGCGGGTTTTATCCTCAGGGCACCAGAACTCCTGAAATGCTAGCTCTTTATGCCGAATCGTTTCCAATTGTCGAGCTCAACTATACCTGGTATCAGATGGTTCGTGCAGAGGCAATCAGTCGTATGATTGCAAAAGCTCCGGAAACATTTCTTTTTGCCACGAAACTCACCAGAACACTCACTCATGAGCGGGATCGAAACTGGCAGCAGGAATTGAAACTGTATCGGGAAGGAATTGAGCCGTTACGAAAACAATTGGCAGCAATTCTAGTTCAACTTCCGCCAAATTTTGATTGGAGCAGGAGCAATCGTTACTATCTCGCGCATCTATTAGATGGCTTGCATGGTTTTCCACTTGCCGTTGAATTCCGTCATGTTTCCTGGGCTAGAGATTCGGTGTTTAAAGAACTTGAAGAGCGGCGCATAACCATGGTCACTGTAGATGCTCCTTCCATTCCAAATCTTTTTCCTTGCCTTGATGTTGTAACCAACCCTGACTTCTTCTTTGTCCGTTTTCATGGCCGTAATATACAGGGCTGGCAAACGGACAATATGCAGAAAAAATTCGATTATTCCTATACGGAGGAAGAACTTCAGGAGTGGAATGAAAACCATCTCTGTTCACTGCGAGCACGTTCAAAAAAGGGGCTTATATTTTTTAATAATCATGTCTGTGCCCAGGCTCCGGAAAATGGAAAACTTCTGCAAACATTATTAGAGAACTAAAAGTCAAATTCATGGATAGATCCATCATTCATCTCAATGTAACTGATTTCGCAGTGGCAGTTGAGCGTCTATGCGATAGCTCTTTACGGCGAGTTCCACTCATTGTTGCTTCTGGAGATGCAACATCAAGGACGCTTGTTTTTGATATGAGTGAAGAGGCGTATCATGATGGTGTACGTAAGGGGATGCATTTAAAGATTGCTCGAAAGTATTGCAGGCAGGCTGTGGTGATTACTCCTCGTCCTGTTATGTATCGCAGAGCCATGGCAGCTATTGTGAAACGTGTTGTGCCCTATACACCGCTGGTGGAACAAGGAGATGAGGATGGACATCTGTTTCTGGATGTCACCGGAACACATCGACTCTTTGGCCCGGCACCTGATATTGCCTGGAGGTTACGCAAACAGGTGCGTAATGATTTGGGTCTTGATCCTGTTTGGAGCCTTGCTTCTAACAAGTTGGTTTCTAAAGTTGCCTCAAGAATGGTACGACCTTTTGGAGAGTATATCGTGGGGGCAGGGGAAGAGCATAGCTTTCTGGCACCTTTACCGCTCTCCATGCTGCCTGGAATGAAAATTGAGGAAATACAGATTCTTAAGGATTTTAATCTGAAACAGATCGGACAGCTCGCACAGCTGAGCAGAAAACAATTGCTGGTTCCTTTTCAAAAGCGGAGTGCATATCTCTATGATGCCTGTCGAGGGCGGGATAAAAGTGCAGTGTTGCCTGGGACAATGAAAAATAATCAGATTAAAGAAGAACATGTTTTTGAGGAGGACACGGGGTCCCATTTTGAAGTGCAGTCTGCCCTTACATTGCTGATCCATGAAATAGGAAGACGGCTACGTCGTAAAGGCTTAATGGGGCAGCGGATGAGGATATGTTTGAGTTATAGCGATGGAAAGCAGATATGCAGACAGGCAATTCAAAAAGGAGGATCAGATAATGATTTTTTCCTGCGTAGTATGGCACTCACCGCACTCGATAGCGCATGGAGGCGGCGGATCCGTATCCGGAGTTGTATTCTTATTTGTGATCGTTTGCTTCCCTGTGCGCAGCAGCAAACACTTTTTGTTATGCAAAGTACAAAGGAGCAACAGCAGAAGAAAATAATGATGGCAATGGATACGGTGTGTGATCAGTTTGGTGCAAAAAGCATTCGTCTGGGTACCGCCCCTTAGGCATGTTTCCACTTTTTGTCCGTTCCTATTATTCTCTGATGCAGGGATGCAGTTCTCCTGACAGCCTTTGCAGACGAGCAAAAGAACTTGGTTTTACAAGCCTTGTTCTCACCGATCGTGATTCACTTGCAGGAGTATGGTCTTTTCTTGCAGCCTGTAAAAAGTACGACATTACCCCTCTGATTGCTTCAGAAATTACTGATCCGGTATCTTCAGAGACAATTATCTGTCTGGTACGAGATTCTCAGGGATATATTAATTTATGCAATGTAATAACAGAGCGAAAACAGAATAGTAGATTCTCACTCGAAAATATTCTTGCAAAGTACGGTGATGGTCTTGTGGTCATCACAGCCTCACCCTCCCTTATAGAGACATTTCAAAAACAGAATATCAATTTGGCTGTGAATCTCGGTTATGGGCCAACAGAACAGTCCAGTAAACTTGTGAAATGGGGAGGCAAGCACAATGTAGCCGCGATTTTTGTTCCCTTTGTGATTATGGCGGAAGAGAAAGGTGATCT
>DAOVZA010000066.1 GCA_030635405.1 Desulfocapsa sp. | reverse complement strand
TACTGAATGAATTCCCGGCAAGCACTCTATTTCGACAAGCATTATCCGGACAAGATGAGCCGGTTACCGGAACGGCGACCTTCTCAGGGAATCTTGCATTTCATGACCAGACAAATACGTCATCTGGCTATTCTATTGAGGGTGCCATTCTTCAATTCCATGACCTTGCACTTTTTCAAGATAACAGCAGATGGCTTAAAGCAGACTCAATACGATTCACACGCTTTAGTAAAACTGATAGCCGCTATAAACTCGGCAATATCTTCCTCAAAGGAACAATACTTACATTAAACAGTGACAAGCTGCCTCCGCTTTTCGAGCAACTCTTTACAACAAAGCAGCATCCACTCATAACGGGCATTGATTTTTCCGGTCTACTGAATATCACAAACAGCTCAAAGCAGAAAAAGCCATTACAGATAACAGATATTCACTTTCAGACAAACAGGCTTGAAAAGAAATCCACCACTGAAAACTTTGCATTTAGTGCACATCTTGCAGAAAAAGGCATTATTAAGGCAAAGGGTACTCTAAATCTTGCTCCTGTGGAAGTTGAAGCACAGGTTGCATTTTCTGATTTAAAGTCACAGAATTTTTCTCCACTTTTCACTAAGCACCCGCTTTTATTAAACAGTGAGACCCTGATTCATGGAAGAGGTGTTTACAGATTCCCCTCCCCCTCTTATCAGGGTGATCTCAAGTTCACTGACACTTTTCTTCAAACCGTACCTAAAGAGCCTCTTGTTCAATGGAAATCTGCTGAATTAAACAATGTCAGCTGTCTCTTTTCACCTTTTTCCCTACAGGTTGATGCAATTGCCATTACTTCTCCACAGCTTCAATGGCAACGAAGTGCTGAATCAGCCTTTAAAGATTTCCAAAAAGGCCTGGAGAAGTTAACCAGAAATTATGTAAAAGATAATAATCAGTTCCCAATTGAGATAAAAAAAGCCAATTTTACAAATGGACTGCTGAGCATTGTCGACTCTCGCCTCTCTCCTGCCTGGTCGACAAAACTCAAAACAATTGAGGGACGCATTAACAACCTCAACACAAATGGTCATGGACTTACAACTTTTACCATGACTGCTAATACCGAAAACGCTCCTGTCACTGCTTCGGGTTCTATAAGTCTTGAAGAAGACACAATTGAAGCACGTGCCAGAGTAATTGCTTCCGGTTTACCCCTAAAAACATTCTCCAAACAATTGAGATTATTCCCCATCAAAACCGGGAACGCAAAGATCGACCTGGAACTGAACCTGAACGAAAAGGAATCAAAATTCAGCAGCAAAAACGATATCCTGATTAAAGATCTGCAAGTACCGGTAAAAGCTTCAAACGTAGCCCTGGCACTCGCTTTTTTAAACGATCCCAACGGCTCCTTCCCCCTACACGTTGAAATAGATGATGCCAGTAAATCACTATTAAAAGAGACCCTGACAAATTTTCAAACCTCGCTCATCAAAGCTTCCTACACACCACTTTTACTTGATCGACGCTTTAAAGATTTGCAGGATAAAAATCTAATTTCATTTGAATTTGGTTCCAACAAAATCACCCCGGAAGGCAAAGAGGTGCTTGGTCGCTATGCAGAGCTATTGAAAGAACACCCAAGGCTTCGTTTTACAATAACGGGAATGACAGATTCAAGAACAGACCGTGAGGTACTGCAAAAGATTGCTACTAATGCTGAACAAAAAAGAGTGGACTTACTCAATGCTGATGCACTTATTGCGTATAAGAAAAAGCGGCAGGAAATGCTATCTCAGCCAGCCGAAGAGACGTTAAAAGAAGAGAACATCTCGAAAAAGGATCTGGACGGCTTCAAAGCAATAATTCCTAATAAAATTCAAATTAATGATTCTGATCTGATTAAACTTGCCAATGAACGAAATTTGCTTGTTAATGATTACTTTATTCACAGCCTTGGAGTTGCGCCCAAATACCTAAACGTTGCTAAAAAGGCAAAAATTTCAGACGATACCCTTGCACATGGTGTCCGTATTACAATTACAACAGCTGCCGCCACCAAAAACTGATTATGCTAAAAGCTCCATATACAAAATACGATCAGCTTTATGTCTATAATTTCGACAGCATTGATCTCGGGATTATTGATGATCCTGATCTTATCGGAACATGGATAGAAGATGACACCGCCATCCTTTTTTTCCACAAAGAGAAGAAAGACCTTGTGGAAACGATCTGTAGACGAAGTGGGTCAAAAATCATCTATGAAGCAAACTTAAACTATCAGGATTGGGAAGCAGGACTTGATATAACAACTTTTTCTGTGCCTCCCCTTGTTATCGCACCACTTTGGGAAGTGGATCAGCTCGACATTAAAGAAGAAGAGATCCCCATTCAACTTGACCCCAGTGTTATTTTTGGATCTGGCTTCCATCACAGCACCCGAATGTGTCTTGAAACAATCAGTGACATACTGTGTTCTAATAATGGCGAGATCAAAAGTATGGTGGATCTTGGCACGGGGACGGGCCTGCTTTCTCTTGGGGCTGCAAAACTTGGCGTGCAAACAATACGATCCTATGACAATAACCCCTTTGCCTGTTCGGTTGCAGAGAAGAACGTAACCTTAAATGATTGCAATGAACAGATTACGGTGATGGAGGCTGATTTACGGGCAGCATTGCCAGACACTAGTGTAGATCTTGTCGTGGCAAATCTGTACAAAGGGTTATTGCTTGGTTTTTTTGAAAATCCTGATTTCTGGAAGGCTCGATATTATATTATTTCGGGATTTATTCCATCTATGGAAGAGGAATTGCTAGCCGGTCTGCCCATGCATCAACTTAAGCTTCTTGAAAGAAGACAGAGTGATACATGGCGACTCTGGCTGCTTGCTAATACTGCAATTTAGCCACATACAAACTGCATGCAAACTTTTCTTGATACCTACGGCTTCATACTCCCCTGGCTTGGTATTATCTCCACATTCACTTTCTTTCTGAGTCTTCTTATTATTCCACTTGTAATCCAGAGACTTGATAAGAATTTCTTCATCCACTTACATGAAAATAAAAAAAAGGAGGATGAACATCCATTGATATCCATCCTCCTTCGTGGTTTGCGTTACTTTTTTGGATCAGTATTGATAATAGCAGGGCTGCTGATGTTATTTCTGCCCGGTCAGGGAATTCTCACCATTATTCTTGGAATCAGCCTTCTGGACTTTCTGGGTAAAAGAATGCTGACAGACAAACTATTAGGATTCCATTCAGTGCAAAATGGGCTTAACTGGATAAGAACAAAAGGATCTAAAAGCCCATTTATTTTTACCAAAAGTAACAGCTAGAACATATCGAGTTCTTCAATCAAACGAGCGACATGTTTCAGATCCATATCATCCGGATGTCCTACTGCTGCAGGTGCATCAGCAAGCCATGGAGGTTGAGGATCTTTTTTAGCTGCCACTTCCAAGAATTTCTCGGCAACCTGACCAGCACAGGAATACGTCGCAACCACATGGCCTTTAGCCACCATTGATTTTGCACTATCCATTGCTTTTTCAGCATGTGGCGAACCAACCGCAGCACCATGGGTTGCAAAAAGAAAAACATCCTGCCCCTCTCCAATTTTTGCAAAATATTCCTGAGAAACGGGATCAGGTTGTCCGGCCTGTAACCAGAAACCTACGGCAACAAAATCATATCCAGCAGGATCAGGAGCATCGCCTATGGCAAAAATTTCTTTATCATCGGGGATATTATTATAAACAGCTTCAGCTACTTTTTTGGTATTTCCACTTTTTGATGAATACACAACGAGACTTTTCATGAGAAATCCTCCATTTACATTTAAATAATTATAAAACTCTTCTTCTATTTTTATATTTCAGTTATCAGTAGTTGTTGCGCAGTCTTCCGACTTCGCAAATATCAATTATGAACAGTATGAAATTGTTACGAGTTGCGCAAGTATTTTGTGTAATTGTTTAAAACTTTTCTCTAAATTACAAATCCCATGTCAGAGCCAAAAAATCTTCAGGATGCCCTACTCAACTGGTTTGACAAAAACCAGCGTGACCTTCCGTGGAGACATAATTATGAGCCATATCAGGTCTGGATTTCAGAAATTATGCTTCAACAAACCCAGATGGACAGGGTAACTCTCTTTTTTAATCATTGGATGGAGACATTCCCCGATATTAAGACACTGGCTGCTGCCTCTGAGGATCAGGTACTAAAATGCTGGGAAGGGTTAGGTTATTACTCTAGGGCAAGAAATATCCGTAGAACTGCAAAACTCATACTAGAACAGTATCAAGGGGAAATTCCTGCCCATCGACAAGAATTACTGCAACTGCCAGGAATTGGGCCATATACCGCCGGAGCCATTGCCTCCATCAGTTTTAACCGTAATGTTCCGGTGGTGGATGCCAACGTTGAACGAATTTTTGCACGACTCTTTGATGTTGATCTGATTTCAGGCAGCCCTGAAGCAAAAAGGCTGCACTGGCAAAAGGCTGAAGAACTCCTCCCTCATAATCATGCCAGAAACTTCAATCAAGGCCTTATGGAACTTGGCGCTCTTATCTGTCGACCCAAAAAACCAAATTGTTCGATTTGTCCGTTGGTTAAGCACTGTCTGGCGCTTAAATATGATCTTGTTTCTGTTCGTCCTATCCCAAAAAAGAGTACTTCTATTATTCCCATTGAGATGGCCACCGGTGTCCTTATTCATAACGAACAGCTATTTATTCAACAACGGCTTGCTGATGATGTCTGGGGCTCACTATGGGAATTTCCAGGGGGAAGACTGGAGAAGGGAGAACGTCCCGAGCAGACGGTTGTTCGGGAATTTTTAGAAGAGACTGAACTGAAGGTTACGGTTGAATCCAAAATCACTGCAACGATTCATCATTACACTCGTTACAAAGTTACTCTACACTGTTTTCTGGTGAGTCTTGCACAACAAGAACTCGATCCCGTTCTGCATGCTGCTCAGGAATTCCACTGGCTTCCTTTTAAACAGCTCGATCAGTATGCATTTTCGGCAGGACACAGGAAACTCATAGAATTTATGAAGGCCAACAAGCTTCCATAGTCAGGCAGAGCAGATAGCATCTTCAAGACTCTTCCTATATAGTTGCTGAACTCTGACCTTCTCCCTTTTCATCTCCATTCCAGGGAGCGACCCATAGGAGCAATATCATCCCAGGTATTGCCAACACCGCACAAACAAAAAAGAAATTCGTATATCCTATTCCATTCACGTTACCGAGAATAGAATAAAACATTCCATCTTTTTCTTGAATACCTTCAACGAGAACTCCTGCTAAAATTCCAGAAAAAGACTTAGGAATAGCAAATAACGAACTAAGCAAAGCAAGCTGGGTGCCGGTAAATTTTTTATTTGTACTTTTTGCAATAAATGCCATTAAAGCAGCGGATCCAAGACCAACACCCAGATATTCAAAGGCAACCACACCACCCAAAACCCAAACATTTGCTCCCACTTCACTAAGTATCGCAAAACCAAAAATAGACATCACCTGAACAATTCCAAAAATCCACAGAGCCTTGTTGATTCCCATTCGGTACATCAACAGTCCTCCGACAAACCCGCCAATCAACATTGACCACAAACCAACCACCTTCGCAACTGTGCCGATGATTGTTTTTGAAAATCCCATATCGAGATAAAACGGTGTTATCAGGGCTGTTGCGACTGTATCTCCAAACTTGTAGAAAAAGATGAATAGCAAAATCAGTAGTCCGGACTTAAAGCCATCGCGTAGAAAAAACTCTTTAAACGGTTCAACAACAGCCTCCTGCAAAGACTTTGGTGGAGCAACATGTGTGTCAATCTCACCAATAACAAGAGTATGAATAATCCCCACCAGCATAAATAAAGAGACCACAATAAAAACCATGGACCACGGCATATAATCAGATAAAATCAATCCTAGCCCGCCAGGGATAAACCCCGCAACTCGATATGCATTTGCATAGAAGGAACTTCCAAGCCCAAGTTCATTATCCGGTAGCAATTCACGACGATACGCATCAAGCACAATATCCTGAGTGGCCGAGAAAAAACCAATGGCCAAACCAACATATAAAATCATTTGAATATTTTCCTGTGGGTTTAGCACAGAGAGCGATATCATAAAAATTAACAGGCCAATCTGACTCACAATCATCCAGCCGCGTCGTCTTCCTAAAAATGGAGGTACATAACGGTCGAGAAAAGGAGCCCAAAGATACTTAAAAGAGAAAGGAAGCAAAACCAGGCCAAAAAAACCAATCGTTTTCAGATCAACACTCTCACTCCTTAACCATGCTGGGATGAGCTGTGCCAGAAAATACAATGGGAGACCAGCGGTGAATCCATTGAAGACACAAATCAACATTCTTTTGTTCATTAATGCCTTCCACAAACTCGGTTTTTCTTCCGCAACGCTCTGCTTACTTTCTTCCATACTCTCGCTCATTCTTCCCTTTTCCCCACAACCTATTTATGGTACTGTTTCTCGACGTGACTAATTAACCTTAGTTCCCGATTAAAAGCAAACAGGTATCCAGCCGAAAGCCGAACCAAAACACACCGATTATGCCAGTTAAGATATACAACACACTTACACGAAAAAAAGAACTCTTTACGCCAATTGAGCCGGGTCATATAAAACTTTATGTCTGTGGAATCACTTCCTATGACTACTGCCATATTGGGCATGCCCGCTCAGCACTTGCCTTTGATATGATTGTCCGCTACTTGAGATATTGTGGCAACAAAGTCACCTACATCAGAAATTTCACTGATATTGATGACAAAATCATCGCACGGGCTGCAGAACAAAACACCACAACTGAAGAACTCGCCAATCGTTTTATCGATGAGTTCTATGTTGATATGGACAAGCTCGGTATCGACAGACCCACAATGGAGCCCAAAGCCACTGAACATATTCAGGAGATGGTTGATCTGATCAGTGAACTCATTGATAAAGACATGGCTTACCCTTCAGGCGGAGATGTTTATTATAAAGTTAATTCCTTTGCGAACTACGGTAAACTTTCCGGTCGTAATCTGGATGACATGCTCGCTGGTGCCCGAGTTTCGGTGAATGAAAACAAAACAAATCCCATGGATTTTGTTTTGTGGAAAGCATCGAAACCAGGAGAACCGAGTTGGGAAAGCCCATGGGGAGCAGGACGTCCAGGCTGGCATATTGAATGTTCTGCCATGAGTCGTAAATATCTTGGATCCACCTTTGATATACATGGAGGAGGACAGGATCTGATCTTTCCGCACCATGAAAATGAGCTTGCTCAAAGTGAAGGTGCCAACGACAAACCCTTTGTTAATATGTGGATACATCACGGATTTGTTACTATTCGTGATGAGAAAATGTCAAAATCCCTTGGTAATTTTCTGACCATCAGGGATATTCTGGATCATTATCATCCTGAAGTACTCAGATTTTTTATCTTCTCCACTCAGTATCGTAATCCCCTTGATTTCTCGGAAACTGCAATGCAGGACGCCATGGCTGGCCTTGATCGTCTCTATGAATGTATTGCTGCTGTAAATGCTCTTGAAGATAAGCACTCAGACACAGCTGAAATTGTAGCTAGCAAAAAAGACATACAAAAAATTGAATCATTGGAAGAGCGCTTTACAAAGGCGATGGACAATGACTTTAACACAGCCCAAGCGCAGGCAAGCCTTTTTGAAACAATAAAAGTCATGAATAAAATCATGCGCCAGCTTCCTGAGAATCCCGCAACAAAGGATTACACACTTATAAAAGAAGGTTCTGCAAAAATCGTAAAACTTGCTGGTATCATGGGAATACTTCAGGAAGATGCTGCTACCTACCTCGCCACTAAAAAAGCTTCCATGCTTGCCAAAATTGGTATTAGCGAAGCTGAAATCCAAACATTCATCCAGGATCGAAATCAAGCACGAACGGATAAAAACTGGGGACGAAGTGATGAAATTCGTGATGAACTACTGGCTAAGGGCATAGAACTCAAAGATGGTCCTGAAGGAACTGGCTGGAGTGTAAAGCGCAGCTGATATGAATCCTCCCGTCCGCACACCAGCCGTTGCCGGCAGATTTTATCCTGGAGATGATGAGTCACTACGACAAACTATTCGGGATTTCTCCAATGGCGCATCTAAAGGCAGCCATAAACAGTCTGTGCTGGCGGCAATATCTCCACATGCAGGATATGTATATTCAGGGGCTGTTGCAGCAGAAACGCTAGAACAAATTGAAATTCCGGAGACTGTTGTTCTACTTGGTCCAAGTCATACAGGCAAGGGAGCACCGGTTGCGCTTTCAACCGCTACCTGGCAGATGCCAATGGGCGATGTTCCTGTGAACCAAGAATTTGCTCAGGATCTTCTTAATGAATCAGAGATTA
>DAOVZA010000105.1 GCA_030635405.1 Desulfocapsa sp. | reverse complement strand
TTCCGTATCCCACCCCATAGTAAACGTGGAACAACAACGCGTTATCAATGGCATCAGTAAAAAAAACGTATGCCACTGAAAATAGGTTGAGTACTAGATAAAAAAACACATTTATAGTGACAAAAAAGATGTATTTTCGGGTTCTCTTTTGAAAGAAAGAACTCTGGACCAGAATCAAAAAAAGAAATACAGAGAGGATAAAAGATCCATCGAAAACGTTCATCTTAACAATGCCTAGAAGCTTGTCTGAGAATAGGCATTTCCGAACATGCCCCTAGAAGTATTCATTATTCTGTATCAATGTTCTTCCTCCGTTTCTGGTAAGATACTTTCCGACAACAATTTATAGTATAATTCTACCATTTCTGTATCTTGGAGAGTCCTTTCACTATCCCTTTCAGATAGTAAATCCCACAGTAACCAGGGAATTTCAAAATATTTCTTCCCTGACACATCCACCGGAATGCTTTTATTCAAAAGAAGCGCTATATTTATTTTATCGTCATAAATATACTTATTTTGTCGATCCAGAACAGGTGGTAAATGATCACTGGTAATAAAAATAATACAATTGGGATCAATGGCTATGAGCTGCTCTATATATTTTGCTATCTCTCTGGTGCGATAATAAAATTGATTGGAAATCCTACGAATTCGATCATCTGCGCCATCAATCTCTACATAATCAGGTCTTTCATTTTGATTTCTTGCATAGGGCAAATGACCATACATACCCAGAACATAATTAAAGAGAGGCTTTTCACTATTCTTCAAATAGTCTTTGACCAGTCTCAAATTATATTGTAACAAATCGCCATCATAAATTTTATCATCAGCCTCTTTAAGAATAAAATCGTCAACTTCTTCCAAAAAGTATACGTTACTCATCCCGAGACTTTTGTAAGCCCTTGTTGAATTAAAATATCCAGTCCCCGTAGCTATTGTTGCAATAACTCCATAACCAGTTTCTTTCAAACGACTTACAAAACCACTTGCTTTCCCTCCCCGCATCACATTAAAATCTATGCTGTTTATTTTCGAGAGAGCACTCACACCGGATAACAACTCAAATTCAGCCTGTGCTGTATCCCCTCCATATACAGGTGAGATGACATGAGAGAAACCGCCCTTAGTTTTCATCAGGTAAGGAGTTAAATCTGGCGACAAGGGTGATTTACTAAACTGTATATCCGCCAGTAGCCTTGGGTCCAGAAAACTCTCAAGGACAATAAGATGAATGTTTTGAGGATTCCTGATAACACCAGGGTAAAGGGTAGTGTTTACTTCTATATTTTTAGAAGAATACTGCTCCAGGATAATACGATTCTGTTTTTCTTGATTCCCATAAAAGATAAAGCTTGAGAACCTTCCATTTTTTTTTACATTTCCACCATGTCCCCATTTACCATATTCATATGACTTAGCATGAAAATCTATAAACTTCGGTGATGTCAAGCCAAGACTAAGAAGCAATAAAACGAATAACCTCCACGACAAACTAAACACTAATGTTCTTCGCGGGTAATCTTTGTAGGCGTGATAAATTAAGAGGATAATAGATAAAAAGAAGACTGAAAGATATGCAATTCCCCCAAACGCTATTCCAGGAGAAAAATCAAAGATCATTGTAAAATTATGAAAATCAGAAGGCTGTGGGGGCCTTCCTAAAAAGCCATAAAAAACATCAAACGCAGAATAAAGAACAAATAACAAAAGTACTGGTAGCAGGTACCTAACTGTTTTTCTTCTAATTTTATGAAAATACAAGGTCACTAACAACAATACCACAAATGGTATCTCAAATTTGAACACTCCGGAACTGCTGCCACCTGCATCTACCCAGATTTGCGACATATTTAAATACAGCTCAATCAAGAAAAAGACCATCAGCACATAACATAACAGTCCTTTCAAATATCCTTTTTTTATCTGTTCATTCATTGATAATCCTGTATCACAAAAAGATGCTCCCAATTTATTTCATAGAAAATTGTGGCATGGTATCATAAAATGGAAGCTACAGCTCCGGCAGTTCCCAATTAATCATAGCCTTTCCCTGCTGTTCCAGATACGCATTTGCTTTCGAAAAATGATGGTTGCCAAAAAATCCGCGAGAAGCAGAGAGGGGCGAGGGATGAACAGATTGCAGGATCAGATGACGTTGTGCATCAATTATCCTTCCTTTCTTCTGAGCATAACTGCCCCACAGCAGAAAAACCAATCCTTCGTGCTCTTTATTAAGCATTGTTATTATCGCATCAGTAAACTGTTCCCAGCCCTTTCCCTGATGAGATCCAGCGTTACTTCCCTCAACGGTAAGAATGCTGTTCAAAAGCAGTACACCCTGTTCAGCCCAGCTTTTTAAATAGCCATGCTGTCTGATGGGAATCCCAAGATCCTCATGGATTTCTTTATAAATATTTCGAAGTGATGGTGGAATCTTAACGCCTGGCTTTACAGAAAAACAGAGCCCGTGTGATTGACCGGGACCATGATAGGGATCCTGCCCGATAATGACCACCTTCACATCCTTGAATGGAGTTAAGTTCATGCTGTTAAAGATATCTTCGCCCTTAGGGTAAATCACCTTTCCAGCCTGTTTTTCCTGAACTAGAAATTCTCTTAGTTTCAGCATGTAGTCCTGCTCAAACTCACTGCCTATCTTTTCTTTCCAGGAAGATCTCAACTGTACACGATCCTGTATTTCTGACATTCATCACCTCTTATTCTTGTACGTTACTGTCACCATACCACATCTATTCAATCTTACTTTCTCTTAGAGCCTTGTTGCTCAAAGCATATATCCCGGTCAACATATAAAGAACTCCTCCCACGACATAAATTGATCGGATAGAGACAAATCCGGAGAGCCATGCAAAGAAGACACCTGCAAACATAAAAACCGCGTTACGCAACATCTCCCGTGTCGCATAAATTCTCCCTAACTGCCCCTTTGCCACAGTACTCTGCAGCAAAGAGTCCTGGGCTACATCACGGATGGCAAATGGTGGGCCAAAGACAAATGCCCACATCACGGCTATCCATACAGTGGGACTTGCGGCATATGCAAGTGTAAACAAGCCCGTTGCGCAGGCATTCACCACAATAATACGCCCCGGATATCGAGCCAGCCATTTACTAATAGCCAAGGCGATAAGAGAACCAACAATCATACCTGTGAAATACCCACTTGCCTGATATCCCCAATCTGCAGAATCTCCATGCAAAGCATCCATGGTAAATGTCAGCATTAATGCACCTGTCCAGATACCATGGGGCAGATGTTCCACGGTTTCCATAATCGTAAGGGGCCTTGCTATTGGATGATCTCGTAGATAGTTCCAACCGGAAACCCAGGATTTCCAGACAGACTCCTTCTCAACAGTATTTTTTATATTATCTGTTTGTGGTTCCTTAATAAATATTGCCGTAAAAGTTGCAATTATAAATAAAGCGATCACACCATATGCAATTTGAGACAGAGGAAGAGATAAAATAAGCCAGCCGCCAGCTGTATAGGAGACAGCCATCATAATTTGATTGGAAGCCAGAATAAAGCCGTTGGCCTTAACTAAATGGGCAGAATCCACTAAAGTTGGAATAAGAGACATTCGAGCCGGACGATGAAACGATTCTGCTGCTGAAATACCTGCTAAAACGCCATATATCAGGGCCACAGACATCTCTTCATTCCCTTGAAGAAACCATATGGAGAATCCAACAAGAACGAGTTGAAAAAATCCCATAACGATGAGCATGTTTTTGCGGGGAAAGCGATCAACCAGCACACCGGCAATCGGGCCAAGAATAAATGGCGGAAAAGTACGGGCCACCATCGCTCCAGCAGCCATTAAAGTGGAGGCAGTTTGTTCAAAAACAGAGACCAGAATGGTCACCGTAAAAAGTTCTATGGCAAGCGTTGTGACAACATTCACCAACCAGAGATAAATAAAATGTTTATTGTTCATTTTAATCGTGACTGTTCCTGTGACTGACCATACGAGTTTTTTTAGTCATTACTCAAAATATTTTCTTACTAAATACGAAAACATAAACTGAATCAACTCCTCACGCAAAATGTTTCAATAATCGAACGTAAGAAGATTGCAGAGTAATCAGGCAATTGTTTGCTCTTCAAAAAGAGACAGAAAAAAACTATTGCCAATGCCTTTCTTGTACTTCCAAGTTGCTCTATCTAAGTACCGAGACTATGTAAAGATCTTCTCATCTGAAAATCACTGTTTACTAATCTGATTTGTAAAGTTTTGTAAAGAATATTGCGAAAAACAACTATATATCCGATATGAAGTGAAGATGTAGATTTTTTACTTGTTGTTGATAGAGAAGTATTATTACCGGAGACTGGAAAGGGACAACCTCTCTCTTTGATCTAACCAAAAGAGGATTAATTATGATGAATGGAATTAGTGCTTCAAGTGGCTCCTTTGCTCAAATGCAGGGCATGCAACAACGCAAAGGCCAGGGAGAACGGTTTAACCAGTTGGACGCCGATAAAAACGGTGGTCTTGACCAGACCGAACTCCAAACCATGACTGATAAGATTTCAGAAATGACAGGTCAAAAATTAAATGTAGAGGAAGTAACAAAAGCTTTCGATACCAATAATGATGGTTTGCTGGGACAGGATGAGATGCAACCCATGATGACGGAATTTCGCGGCACAATGGGAGGACAGCAGGGAGGAGTATCGTCCAACCAATCACTTCTCACTGCCTATCAAACTGACTCATCAGAGGATTCCTTCTCGACATTGATGGACATGGTAGGGGAACAGAAAGAAGACCAGGAAGGATATTCCTCGGTTAACATCGAGGTATAAGCAGCACCAAAACAATACATCTCTATCACCGATCTGGATGAAAAGGATAGCTCCGGATCGGGAAGATTTTCTGACATTATTCTGATTTCAGAATTTCAATCACAAATTCGTTGGCCTATCAACAGCTTACAAGAACAACTCAAGATTCCTTATCCCTGGAACAATTTTACAAAACTTTACAATATCTTAACAGCAATTAAAAATAGGATGATTATTTTAAGAGAAATCCGAAGCTGATCAACCACTCAAGAATGATTCAGGTTGAATGCTTTGATAAAACATTTTTTAAAATACTCATTATAAAATCCGGTAAACTCAAAATTGATAACACTGAAGATGCCGAAATTTTTACGGCCGGCTGTTCCCGCTTGCAAGGCAAAAACAGACGCAGCAGAAATGGGTGGTAAAAGAAGGGCACCTAGCATTAGAAAGGAACTAAATATGAAAAAAAGGCTATTACTCATACATCTGTTACTCATAAATCTACTTTTTGTATCCAGCTTGTATGCAGATACTTTGACTTTACAGGAGAGCATAGAGAAAACGCTCTTAAATCATCCGGATATAAAGTCATTTATGCTTAAAACCAAACAATCAAAACAGAGTTCTGATGCAGTATTTGCGGACTATCTTCCTCAGATAAATTTACATGCGGAGTATAATCCTTTGCAGACATATGCACTTCCCGTTAATGGAAGTTTTAACACTATTGATGACGATGGCTGGGGTGTTGGCTTGAGCTTAAAACAAAAAATCTGGGATTTTTCTAAAACATCATCGAAAATTAAAGCTTCAAAACTGGATGAAGAGATATCGCAGCTCTCACTCCAGGATGCAAAAGCTTTGATGACTTATAAGGTAAAATCTCTTTATGGCCTGATGGTTGTTCACAATGAAGCGATACAAGTCAGACAAAAAGATTTAGAAGCTAAAAAAGCCTATTATGCTCAGGCAAATGCACTTGTAAAACAGGGATTAACAACGGATGCGGATGCCAGTCGTTTTCTTTCTTCTGTTTATGTGGCAAAAGATAATTTAGCAATTGCAATTGCCACACACGAAAAAGCAAGAATAGCATTATCTCTCTATATCGGTGAGGAAATCAAAAATGATACAGAATTGGAATACGGTGTTATCACAAAAGAACACGACTTTGCTGAAGATGTGGGAAAAGAAATTCTAGAGAGTAATTATCAGATAAAAATAGATACGCAAAATATAGATAAAAATAGCCTTTTACACAAGTCTGCACAGGCATCTCATTTTGGCTCATTTGATGTAGTGGCATCATATTATCAGCTTGATACATTAAACAGTTATGATTCCAGGCTAATTGGCATAACCTATAATGTCCCTCTCTACAGCGGTGGAAAAACTTCGGCTGAAACACAAAAAGCCAGGATTGACATACGCCTGGCACAAGAACAAAAAGCTTCGAGGATGTTAGCTCTCAAAGAAGAGATAGGAACACTTTTAATTGATATACAAAGATACGATAAAACAATAGAGGCAAAGCAAGCACAGGAAAATTCTGCAAATCAGACAAAAGAAGTTCTTGAAGCTCGCTATAAAGAGGGCCTTTCAACGTACATAGAAGTTCTTGATAGCATTTCACTTGTTTTAAATGCAAAACTCGGAGTTCTTGAAGCCTACTACTCAAAGAGTACAGCGATAAATCGAATTGAATATTTAAGAGGAAAACAATCATGAATAAAATAGTTAAATATTCAATAATAGCAGCCGTTATATGTATAGCTGCATTTATATTTTATAATAAAGTGTTTATCCCAAAATCCAGTTATAAAACTCTCTCCCCAACAGTTGGTTCCCTGAATGTTGAAGTTTTTGGTATCGGCAATGTTGGTGCAAAAAATATTTATGTTATCAATGCTCAAATGGGTGGGAAAATTGTATCGATTTTAACTGATGAGGGCATGTGGGTAAAAAAAGGCGACTTGCTTATCACAATGGATAGTGTTGATATACCAGAGCTTTTAGATAGTGCTAAGATTTCTGTGGAAAAATCGAACTCTGAGCTGGAAGCGTCACAAAGAGAGCTCAAAAGTTTACAGGCTCAAAAAAATCTTGCTCTAGTAACGTACACGCGTTTTGCAAAACTCAAAAAACAATCTTT
>DAOVZA010000377.1 GCA_030635405.1 Desulfocapsa sp. | reverse complement strand
TGCACGTGAAAAAAAGAATGACTAGATGAAAGCGAGTGGGGGTCTTGGTAGTGGAATAGAAAATTCTCCCTCCTTTTCAAGTGTCGAAGTAAAGAAAGACGGTCAGGTAACTGCAGAAGAAATTAAAGCCATGCAGGACAAACAGCAGGCAGGTCGTGGTCAAGGCCGCGGTATGGGAAAGGGACAGAACAAAAAATAAAACATACTTGAACAAGCTCTTGTAAGTAAATGGGGAAGAAGATCCAAAAATCTTTTCCCCATTTTCATTTCAGTATACCAGTCGCTCCCTTTCGTGATATCAACCTATTCATTTCACAAAAGCAGTCCATTCAAAATTTTTCCATGCCCTGTTCACTCTTGCTAATCTCAATTTTTTACAGTTATATGGTTTAAATCAAGTTGATACAGATTTCCTGCTTAGTAAAAAATATCCCAGAGAAGGCCGCAGATGAAAAAAAGGAAACGCGATATCTGGTATCTCCCTCCATCCGTAGATATTGAGGTACTCACAAATATCGATGGTTCAAATTTAAGTTTTGAAATCGGGCAGTCTCAAAACAAACGTGTAACCTACCTTGATACCTTTGACTGGCGTTTGCACCGAAACGGCTGTTGTCTTCAGTATTGCGAATCAGACTTGTGGCGGCTTATACACAATGACACGGACAAGCTTGTCGAATTACAAAATGGACCGACTCTTGACTTACGAATATTCTCCTGGGATTTCCCAACTGGTAAGTTGCACAATTCACTTGAATCAATGCTCGATATCAGGGCTTTACTTCCCCTAATTACCCTCGAATCAACAACAACCAATGTTCGTATTTTTAATAGTGATGGGGAAAACATTGGCTTTCTTGAGTTTGTGGATCAACTGGAGAAGGAGAGTACCAATACACTGCGTACGGTCAGACTGCACCAACCTTCCGGGTACAGCAAAGAAGAAAAATCCATTTACAAACTGTTCCGTTCACATAATATTGTTGATCAAGTGTCTACCCAAAATTATTTAAAAAACATATTACAAGGCAATGATCATACCCCAGGGGATTATAATCAGAAATTCTCAATCCAGTTAAACCCGCATGACACAGCCAGACAATCCGTCTTAAAAATTTATAAACATTTGTTGAACACCATGCAGCTCAACGAAGATGGTATTCTTAATGATCTGGATTCGGAATTTCTCCATGATTTCCGGGTGGCTTTACGTAGAATTCGTTCAGGGCTTACTCAAATGAAAGATGTAATCCCTTTTGAAGTGACCCAGCATTTTAAAGAGCAATTCTCCTACATTGGAGGCATCACCGGTCCTACTCGTGATCTTGATGTTTTTCTGCTCTATAAAGACGATTACAAATCCAGATTACCGCCAGCCCTGCAACCTCCTCTCCATGAATTCTTCACCGATCTTGAAAAACGCCGAGTGGAGGAGCAGAAAAAATTAGTGAGGGCACTAAAAGAGGAACGATATCGCAAAATCATGTCGGATTGGCAAGGTTACCTGGAAAACAAAAATGCCATACTCATCGTTGAGCCAAAGGTTACAGTGATTGAGCTCGCGTACACAACAATCATCCGCCAGTACAAAAAAATATTAAAAAACGGAATGTTGATCACCCACGAATCACCGGATGAAGATCTGCATCGCCTTCGCATACAGGGCAAGAAGCTACGCTACAGCCTGGAATTTTTTGCCTCATTATTCCCTGAAAGTAATATCAAACGACTGATCAAACAACTCAAACTTTTACAAAATAACCTTGGAACCTTTAATGATCTATCAGTGCAGCAGGATATGCTGCATGTCTATCTGAAGGGGTTGCGGCCAGCATCACGTAAGAATTTTGAGCTAAACACCGCCATTGGTGGGCTGCTCACAAACCTCTACCATGAACAACAACGGGTACGAGAAGATTTTTTCTCAACCTTTAAAAAATTCGGTAGCAGGAAAAATAGTGCCCGATGGAACGAACTTTTCAACTGATCTTCTAAACATGAGACTATCATGAAACAACTATTACTTTGTCGCCACGCTAAATCGAGCTGGAAGGACGCAAGCCTTGCAGATTTTGACCGCCCCTTAAACAAGCGGGGGAAAAGAGATACGCCTCGGATGGGTAAGATACTTAACCATAATATTCACCCAAATTTAATTATATCCAGTCCTGCTAAAAGAGCCGAAGCAACAGCATCAATTTTAGCAAAAGAGCTTCACTATCCAAAGAAAAAAATCACCTACGTGGAGGCGATATACGAGGCACCATCCGATGTCTTATTAGACTGTATCCACTCTTTTGATGATAAATGTGATGAGATACTTATGGTCTGCCACAACTCCGGTATAACCATTCTTGCAAACATTCTTGGAAACCTGGAAATACCAAATGTACCCACCTGTGGGGTTGTAGGCTTAACGTTTAAGGTGAAAAGCTGGAAAGACGTGAAGAAAAAAAATGGTAAGCTTCTCTTTTTTTATTACCCTAAAATGTTAGAATAAAAAAACCTAAAACAGATAATATAGTCTCAAATCACCATCTTCTACCAAAGACTCCCCTCGGCTACATTCGTCATATATCGATCAGGAGCTTGCCTCAATTTGCTCTTCATGTGAACGTTTCTTCAACATGTAATAAAGCACAGGCACAGCCATACGACTCACCAGCAGAGATGCAATCTCACCAAACATCAGAGATATGGCAAGACCCTGAAAGATAGGATCAGCAAGGATCACTGAAGCGCCAACCATAACAGCAAGAGCGGTCAGTAGCATGGGGCGAAAACGTACAGCACCAGCCTCAACCACAGCTTCAGCAAGCGGCAGACCATGACTGATTCGAAGCTCAATAAAATCCACAAGAATAATGGAGTTTCTAACCACAATCCCGGCACCAGCCATAAAACCAATCATGGAAGTTGCTGTGAAAAAAGCACCAAAGGCCCAGTGAGCAGG
>DAOVZA010000332.1 GCA_030635405.1 Desulfocapsa sp. | reverse complement strand
TCTAAGGAAGTCTGGAGCGTATGAGGGTCAGTATGATATGTACCCCAGGACATCAAATCGATTTCAATGCCACTATCTGCAGTATGATCTACATTTTGGCTAATTGCTGGCACAATGGAGTCGGCCTCAATCATAAAGTTGGAATCTTTCTGAACCACTGGTCTACGTCTTCCAGAATCATCAGGTTCACCGAGTTCCATTCTAATACATTCAACCTTTGTCAGTTTTCCATTTTCAGAATGAATCGTTACTGGAGCTGCTAAAAATTCAATACGAACACCCTCTTCCTCCAGATGATGAATTTCAGCAGCAGAGGCTGGCATTTCTTCACGACTTCTTCTATAAAGGATAAATACATCCTCAGAACCATGACGAAGTGCTGTTCGAGCTACATCAATAGCAACATTACCACCTCCAACAACAACTACTTTCTTGCCAAGATCTAGACTTTCTCCGAGATTAATTCGTCTCAAATAATCTACACCGTGAGACACACCTTCAGTGCTTTCTTCATTATCGAGTCCAAGTTTTCTACTGGCATGAGCACCGACACCATTGAAAATAGCACCGAATCCATCATTTCGAAGATCTTCAATTGTTTTATCTTTTCCAATGATAACGCCATGCTCAAGAGTAACTCCACAACTTTTTAAAGCATCAAATTCAGCATTAATTATATCTCTTGGTAGTCTGAACTCAGGTATTCCAACTGCGAGCATCCCACCATAAACAGGTAATGATTCGAATATTGTACATGGAATCCCTTTATGAGACAGCCAATAGGCAACAGTCATACCTGCGGGACCAGAACCAATTACAGCAACCTTTTTCTTACCGGGGATAGCACATTCAGTATGCAATGGTTTCTTGTTTTCAACCATCCAATCAACAACGAATCTCTCAAGCATTCCTATTGAAACAGATTGCCCTTTCCCTTTTCCTCTTACACATGATCCTTCACACTGAAACTCATGAGGACAGATTCGAGAACATATAGCTGGCATAGATGAAGTTTTACGGATTGTCCAATAAGCATCTTCAAATTTCTTTTCACGAAGTTGGACAATGAACCCTGGAATATTATTATGAATAGGACAACCTTGAATACAAGTTGGCTTTTTACATTGGAGACATCGTTCTGCTTCAAGAACCGCTGTAAATTCACTGTACCCTGAGACTATCTCATCAAAGTTTTTAACCCTCTCTTCAGGAGTCATCTCCACCGGCATTTGCCTGGCAATTGCCATACGTTCCTTAGCTTTCATAAATACTCCTCAAAAAGATAGATTCACGATATCAAATATATTGATACAAAAAGGTAAAAAAAAAGGTCGTCCCGAAGGACGACCTTAAAATACTCTAATAAATTACTTTATTCAAGCAACCTTAGATGCTTTAATTCGTGCTAGTGCGCGTTGCAGAGCAGCTTCTGCCCTGATTTGATTGAAATTATCATCTTGCGCGGTTGCCTGAAGAAGGCGTTTTTCTGCACGTTCTTTGGCTTTCATAGCTCTATCCACATCAATCTGACTACCTTCCTCGGCACTTTCAACAAGAAAAGTGATCTTATTATTGGAGACTTCAGAGAAGCCACCACTAATCATCAAACTTTTCCTGTCACTTCCTGTCTCATAGGTCAGGAGTCCGATTTTAATAGTTGAAAGAAAAGGAGCATGATTGGCCAACACACCAAAGTCACCGCCATAACCGGGTGCGTTAACGATATCTACATCCTCGTTAACCACAGCTCCAGCTGGAGTTACTACTTCTAAATGTATTTGTTGTGCCATTATATATCCTCGTATTCTTGTCAGTTAGCTTATGCGGCGGTTTTTGCTTCTTTCTCTTGAGCTTCAGCAATAGAACCAACCATGTAAACTGAGTTTTCAGACATTTCATCATGTTTGCCTTCAAGGATTTCCTTGAAACCAGAAACAGTATCTTCAACGGAGACAAATTTTCCTGCCATTCCGGTGAAAACCTCAGCAACAGTAAATGGCTGAGAGAGGAAGCGCTGAATCTTACGAGCACGACCAACAAGAATCTGATCTTCCTCAGAAAGCTCATCCATACCAAGAATAGCAATGATGTCCTGAAGATCTTTGTATTTCTGGAGTGCAATCTGAACTCCACGAGCAACATCGTAATGTTCCTGACCAACAACGTTTGGATCAAGAATACGGGAAGTTGAATCAAGTGGATCAACTGCAGGGTAGATACCAAGTTCAGCAATCTGACGAGAAAGAACAACAGTTCCGTCAAGATGAGCAAATGTGGTAGCTGGTGCAGGATCGGTAAGATCATCCGCAGGTACATAAACACACTGTACAGCAGTAATGGATCCCTTGGTGGTTGATGTAATACGCTCCTGAAGTGCACCAAGATCTGTTGCAAGTGTTGGCTGATAACCAACAGCAGATGGGATACGACCAAGAAGAGCCGAAATCTCAGAACCAGCCTGGGTGAAACGGAAAATATTATCTACGAAAAAGAGAACATCCTGTCCCTCTTCATCACGAAAATACTCAGCAGCAGTAAGGCCGGTAAGAGCAACTCGTGAACGAGCTCCTGGAGGTTCAGTCATCTGACCATAAACAAGTGCAGCTTTTGGAAGTACGCCGGACTCTTTCATTTCGTTGTAAAGATCGTTTCCTTCACGGGTACGCTCTCCAACACCACAGAATACTGAAATTCCACCATGATGCATGGCGATGTTATTAACCATCTCCATCATAATAACGGTCTTTCCACAACCAGCGCCACCGAACAGCCCCATTTTTCCACCCATTGGGAACGGAACAAGGAGATCAATTACTTTAATGCCTGTTGCAAGAACACGAACTTCGGTGTCCTGATCGGTGAACTGTGGGGCATCACGATGAATCGGAAGACTTTTGTCAGATGTAATGTCACCCATTCCATCAACGGCGCGTCCAACAACATTCATGATACGACCAAGAGCAGGCTCGCCAACAGGAATGGTGATTGGAGAGGCACTGTCACGTGCTTCCATGCCACGAATCAGTCCATCAGTGGAGTCCATTGCAATGCAACGGACAGCGTTATCACCAAGATGCAGAGCAACTTCGATAACAAGGTTGTCAGCTTTATCATCAATGCCGGGATTGGATACAAACAGAGCATCCAGAATGTTTGGTAGTTTTCCAGCCTCGAACTCAACATCGACAACGGGGCCAATTACTCGTGTTATTTTTCCTACGGTTAGATCACTCATCGGGATATCTCCCTCCTCAAAGTATTAAAAAAAAGAAATTTTGCGTATGGTTATTATCCCTTAAGGGCCTCAGCACCACCAACGATGTCCATCAATTCGCCGGTTACTGCTGCCTGCCTTGCTTTATTGAAAACAAGGGTTAGATCC
>DAOVZA010000178.1 GCA_030635405.1 Desulfocapsa sp. | reverse complement strand
TTCTTGATATGGAAACATTTGCAAAAAGTGGTGACGCTGTTTCTCTTTATGATAGGCTCCTTAAATATCATCAGGATACTTTTGTTACTGCCGGTGGCGCATATAACGTAAAGACGGATGAGTATCAACAGCTCTGGCAGGAGTTTGGCCACAACGTTACAGAATTACAAAAAGCTGCCGGATACTACGATATTTTTATGATCTGTGCCGCTCATGGCCATGTAATGTACAGTGCAACAAAAGAAGTTGATCTTGGCACCAATATGCGTACAGGCCCTTATAAAGATTCAGGGCTGGCTAAGGTATGGGCAAAAACAGTCAAAGCAAGAGCCGTTTCAATCGTTGATTTTGAGCCGTATGCACCTAGTGACAATGCTCCTGCAGCTTTTGTTGGTGTGCCTATGTTTCAGGGAGATACGCTTCGTGGCGTCATGGTTGTTCAACTCTCCATAGATCAGATAAATCATGTTATGGGTATACGGGCAGGTCTTGGAAAAAGCGGAGAAACTTATCTGGTTGGACCTGACACATTGATGCGTTCAGACTCTTATCTTGATCCGGAAAACCACGGCATGCTCGCCTCATTTGCCAATCCTGAAAAGGGCAAAGTTGATACCGAAGCTACTCGATGGGCCTTTGCGGGAGAAGACAAAGCCGACGTAACCTTCAACTACAAAAATGATCATGTTTTATCAGTTGCCGCCCCTTTTAAGATTCTTGATCTTACTTGGGCAATTGTTGCTGAAATTGATATGGAAGAGGCCTTTAGTCCCATTGATGACAAAGGTAAAGAGTACTATGCAAAATATATCGAAGCTTATGGTTACTACGACCTCTTTCTGATCAGTCCCGATGGTTACTGTTTTTATTCGGCAGCCAAAGAAGCTGATTTTCATAGTAATTTCAAAAATGGCAAATACGCTGATTCTAATTTAGGAAGACTTTTTCGCAAGACTATTGATAGCAAGGCCTATGGAATAGCAGACTTTGCCCCCTATGCAGCCAGCAATGGAGATCCTGCCGCATTTATTGCACAACCTATTGTTCATGGAGGTGAAGTGGAAATGGTAGTGGCCATGCAGCTTTCTCTTGATGCTATTAATAATATCATGCAGCAGCGGGAAGGAATGGGCGAAACCGGTGAGAGTTATCTGGTTGGTCCGGATAAGCTGATGCGATCTGATTCTTTTCTTGATCCGACTAATCATTCAGTAAAAGGATCTTTTGCAAATCCGGAGAAAGGATCTGTTGATACCGATGCCAGTCGTGAGGCACTTGCGGGCAAGAGTGGTGCAGAGGTTATAATGGATTATAATGGTAACCCAGTTCTTTCTGCCTATACTCCGGTTTCTGTTAATGGACTCAATTGGGTTTTGATTGCAGAGATTGATGAAGCGGAGGCCTTGGCACCAGCAAAAGCTATGCAGAAAACAGCTGCTCTTATTGTTCCGATTTGTGCAGTTATCATTATTTTTGTCGCGATTTTTATGCTACGTATGATTATGGCTCCAATAAAGGTAGTCGTGTCGAATTTGCATGAACTTGCTCAGGGGGAGGGCGACCTTACTCAGCGTTTGAAAATGGACTGTCCTGATTGCTCTGATGTTATGGGGTGCTCTGAGCCAAATTGCAAGAGTTACGGGAAGACGGGTATGTGCTGGGAAGTGAGTGGTACCATGTCCACTGATCCGGATTGCATTGAGGTGACCAGCGGTAAAATGAAGGATTGCAAGGATTGTAAAGTTTATAAACAGTCCAATTATGATGAATTGCAGGAGCTTTCTGCTAACTTTAATAACTTTATCCTCAAGCTACAGCATATGTTCAAAGATGTGGTTCAGGGTGTGGTAACTATCTCATCTGCAACAACGGAACTTTCTGCCATCGCTGAACAGATGTCAAATGGTGCTGATAACGTTTCTGATCAGTCAAATTCTGTGGCCACTGCTGCAGAGGAGATGAGTGTCAATATGGATTCTGTTGCTGCAGCAACGGAACAGACCACCACTAATATGAATATTGTGGCATCTGCAGCGGAAGAGATGACAGCAACAATCAACGATGTAAATCACAATACAGAACAGGCAAGTAAAGTAACCGCCGAAGCAGTAGAAGAGGCGAAGAGTGCTACTACCAAAGTGCAGCAGCTTGGTCTTGCTGCCAGTGAGATCAGTAAGGTTACTGAAGTTATCACCGATATCTCAGGCCAGACGAATTTACTTGCTCTTAATGCCACCATTGAGGCAGCAAGAGCTGGTGAAGCTGGAAAAGGCTTTGCCGTTGTCGCCAATGAGATTAAGGAACTGGCAAAACAGACTGCAGATGCAACTGGTCAGATTAAGTCTCAAATTGAGGATATTCAGAATTCGACCTCGGAAACAGTAACCCAGATCGAACGAATTACTTCGGTTATCAATACAGTTAATGATACCGTAGGGACGATCACCGGCGCGGTTCGTGAACAGGCCACAGCAACTGATGAAATAGCAGCAAATGTTGCTCAGGCGGCTCAGGGGCTTTCTGAAGTGAATGAGAATGTCGCCCAGAGTTCTTCGGTTGCTGGTCAGATTGCCCAGGATATTACATCGGTTAATCAAGCGTCTAAGGAGATGTCCACCTCAAGTTCTGAGGTACAGAGTAGTGCTACAGAACTTTCTCAAACAGCTGAAAGACTTAAAGATATGGTTGGAGGATTTAAGTTGTAGAATGTTAAAATACTGAGCGATACTCCTACTTCCTGTTTTTGCAGGGAGTAGGAGAGGTTTAGTGGCTGTAATTTTTCTTGTATATATTCTTCCCGCCTCGTCTCCCCCCCCATTCAATAGTTACTTCAAATAGAGCATATGATTTGTGCTTTAGTGCATTGCCATATGAATCATTGCTGGCCGCATAGAGTTTTTTCCCAACCAATCAGGTCGATAGTTTTGTAAGAGACCAGTAAACTGTACATTGTTGTGTTTGAAAGATATTTTGGGATAAGCTTGACAACATCTTTTATTCATCGATATAGTACTACAAATTAAAAAATTGAAATATTGGTAATGGTACATAGCTATCCTATAAGATATAGCTATGTACTTATATTCTTACGTTAATGTGATGAGCTGTGTGAGCAGGGGCGTCATATGGAGGGAAGTTATTATGAAGTTATGGGCACTATTATTTGGACTATTCATGGCCACAACGGTTTGTGCAACTGAAAAGCAAGAAATAAAACTGATTGAGAACGGAGAAGGTGCCAGTTTTAATCAGAAAATGTACCCTGTTAATCCGGAAGTCGAAGGTGATGAGGGAATTCAATTCAGGCGGATTGGTGTGTTTCGTTCTCCCTATAATCAGACGACCGGAGCGCCACGTCACGGTATTCTGAAACCAGAAACCAGAGCGCTAATCGAAATTGATAGACCCTACAGAAAGGGATTGGCTGATCTTGAGAAATTTGAGTACATCATTGTGCTGTATCACTTCAATCTTACTAAGACATGGTCTTCCACTGTTAATCCACCTGATTCCGATCAACATTTTGGGGTTTTTGCAACACGTTCACCCAGGCGACCTAACCCAATCGGCTTTTCTGTGGTTAGATTAGAGGCTGTTGACAAGAAAAACGGGATTATAATTATTAGTGGAATTGATGCCTTTGATGGGACTCCTGTGTTGGATATTAAACCTTATCTTCCTTCTGTGGATGTTGTACCCAGTGAGAAAAATACAGCGGTTGAAGCAGAACTTGGCCACAATAGCGAAAAGTAATTTAAAGATCAGGGTTTGTATACATAAGGAATTGACACTTAATTTTTTCTGAAGAATTAGGTGTCGTTTTTCCTGGAAGAAGTGAAAAGATTTATCACGGATACAAACATAAAAGATATGTATAATAAGACCAAGGGATATGCAGAAAAAAGAGGTCGGCGAACTTGCCATAATGTTATTCCGACATAGGTTAGTATCGATATTAATGATATCAATCCGCCCAGTATTACCAGGCCCATAACAGCATCAAAGCGTAATTGTTTTTCCCAAAATCCCTTAGCAATAAAAAAAAGATGTGCGGCAAGACTTATCCAAAACAGCATAGAAATAATACTCTTGTACATCTCTCCAATGTTATTCAGATTACGATATTTTTCTCGTTTTAAATGATTGTAAAAATCAGGATAATTCCTGATTTTAGCAGCCGATGACGAGAGGATTCTTTCTCCAGTGACATACGTATAATTTCTTACCATTTCGCGAGGCGCCGAACTTCTATACAAAAAGAATTGATTCCTCTCGCTATTAAATTTACTGAAAGAAATTGCACGAATAAAAAATTTTGAAAAGTATTCTGGAATTAACTCATTGTATTCCGGTTTCCATGGTGGCACTATAGTTGCTTCTCTGTCAAGGCATGGTATCTCTCCATTGTCACAGGCACTTTTTAATTCCAATCCTATTTTTTTATAAAAGTCCAAAGCCTCTGGCAGGGTGTCTGCGTAACCAGAAATTCGCACTACATCCCTGAGCCTCCAGATATAAAAGTTAGGCATTTTGTCTGATTGAGCTCTTTTTTCATCAAGAACCGGTTTTAACAGTTTGAAAGTGGGACTTACAGAGAAGGCGAGTTTCTCAGCCTTTTTACTCACAGGAACGTATCTTCCTGATGTCTCAGTATCTATTCGCATTAATCCGCCATAGGCAGATTCAAATTCAGGGGTTTTTATTTCATTGAGAATGGCTTTTCCGTAATATGTTTTGTTTGATTGTTCGATATACCACTGGAAGGTCAGGAAGATAGAGGTAACTATACAAAGCAGAACTATTTTTTGTAGCCAATGTTTTACTGACTTCTCTGGATTTGAAAGGAAACAAAGAATAAAAAAAAGTGCCCGAGCAGGTAAACGCCACATACCTTCCTCTCTGGTGAACCAAAGAAGTGAGAAAAAGAAACCAAGTCCGATGGACCATAGCAGTCTATTGGTAAACGAATTTTGCAATCTTACAAAGAGGCCAAGCATACAGGCAAAAACGGCTAATGTCAGAGGCATAGACAGACCTAGGCGAAAAGCTCTTCCTGAGATGGGATAATCAAACATCATTGGATTCAACAAAAGGAAGACAAAAATGATCATCAAGGGCCATCTCTGTTTTACAAAAGGTCTCATAGCAGCAATAACTATGATACAGATCAAAGAATAGAGGAGATGTTGAGCAAAAAGTAATGGTAAGCTGGCAAAATTAGCGAAGGCAATAAATAACGGATAGCCAGGACCTTTAATCAGGGTAAATTGATTGTAGGGGCCAAGCCATTCTCCATTAAGGATGTGTTTGGCAAGTAGAACAAAAAGATGATCTAGGTGAGCCTGTGCTATTCTAGCTTTACCTGGTTCTTCGACGAGCCACAGTCTTGCAAGTATCCATAAAATGATCC
>DAOVZA010000180.1 GCA_030635405.1 Desulfocapsa sp. | reverse complement strand
GCAGGAAGATTTTTTTCAAAATAGATGTCTTTGCGTTGTTCCGGTAGTTCAATTGCGGTTTCATCAAGCAGAAGGATTGCTGGAGTTGTGAGCTCCCGTCTTTCCACTGCATAAAGGTCAATGGCATCATGGGGACAAGCGACCACGCACTCTTTACAGAAGGTGCAGCGCGAAAAATCAAGAAAAAGTTGTTCTGACAGGCAGTGCTCGGGGCAGGCAGAACCGCAGGCACCGCAATAGGTGCATCGACTTAGGTCAATTGGGTGTTTAACAGTGAATTTTAGGAAAAAGTCACTTTCTTTCCGCTCTAATTGAAGATCCTGAATCGTTGTCAAGTCAGGGGAGTAGCTTTTGGTGAGGATGGGTTCAATCTGCAGGACTCCACCATAAGTGTTTATAAATTTGTGTAATGAATCACTGCTCGTTCCAATAACAGTAACACGGGAGTCGGGATTCAGAGTATAGGACTTGAATGACTGACTGTTATGACGGTTAAACTCGGCTCGTGCAAGGGCTGTCATTGTTGTGTTGTTTAACTCGGTCAAGTCGCCATTGAGTTGTAAGGTTGGTGAAAGAGGCAGGGATGAATCAGGGTGGATTGTGGAAAACCCTCCTGCAAGAAGAATGTTTTCGTCAGATCTCCCCTTGTCGTTCAAAGTTGGGCTGGTGGAATATTCCGAGTCTGCCCCTTTCCCGGAACGAAGCAAGTGGCTTGAATAATTGTCCATTATTTTTTTCTTCCCTGTGCTATGATTTCACAATGTTACTGATAAGGAGTGCGCAGGTATTGATTGTCTGCTCAACGTTTGCATGTTAAATGATTTTTGAATTCTTGAAAAACAGTATCTTATAGTGAAACTCTTATTCAAAACAGAACAATCATACTGTGAATTTAAAAGGAAAGAAATCAGGAAGCCCCCTTTTTTTCGGTAGGGCAAGGCCAGCGCAGCTTGTAGGGTGATTCCCTACAAGCTGCACAAAGTTATTTGTCGGAATCGTCGGAATTAATGTCAAAAGTTATGGAAACTTCATTTCCTTCTTCATCAATAAAACTCTGTTCAAGTACATCGTGAAGGTCGATCTGTTCGATAAATTTTTCTGTATTTTGAAACTCTCCAATCAGTCCATTTATAATGTGTAAGTTTTTTGTATCGATGTCAGAAGTTTGAAAGCCTGATTTCTGGTTGTCTTTATAGACAAGAGTTGCTTTGAGTGTGATTGTTTTCCCATCTTCTGTGGTTATATCAATACGATACTTGCTGTGCTCAAGTGGTGTTGAGGGAGTGCTCACTCCTATGCCTTTTGAGCTGATGTCTTTGGTGCGGGTTGTTATTCGCACTCCATTTTTATCCAACAAAACGGCTTTACCTTTGATAGGAATTCTGACACCAACTCTTTTGTCGGGATCAGCGCCAAAGGCTACGGAGACCTCGTTTCCTTCTTCATCAATATAACATTGTTCAAGTACATCGTGGCGGTCTATCTGTTCGATAAATGTTTGTGTACTTTGAAATTCTTGAATCAGTCCATTTATAATGTGTGAATTTTTTGTATCGATGTCGGAAGTTTGAAAACCTGATTTTTGATTGTCTTTATAGACAAGAGTTGCTTTAAACTTGATCAGTTTGCCTTCTTCAGTGGTTAACTCAACTTGATACTCTTTGGGTTCAATTGGTATTGAGGGGCTGAGTACTCCCATTCCGGTTGAACTGATATCTCTGGCACAGGTTGTTATTCGCACTCCATCTTTATCTGATAGAATGGCTTCACCTTTGATTGGAACCCTGACACCTACTCTTTTGTGGGCCATTGTATTTTCCTCCCTGAATATTTATAGCTTGTTAAAGCTTTCTCCGTCAGTCCATAAAACTGCGCGACGGGTTAATTCAGTACCATTTTTGATGTCAAGTTTCTGTTTGATACGGTCACGATAGGTACCTATCGTTTTTATGCCAAGTACCATTTGTTCAGCAATTTTTCTCGTCGATAATCCGGCTCCAATGAGGCGGAATACTTCAAGTTCTCTATCAGTCAGCCTCTCTTCAGTTGCTGTTTTTTGTTTATCCGCTCCGAGTTGCAGTTTGTTCAGCAGGAGAGAGATCATGTTTTTGCTGACGTGAATGTTTCCTTCTCTCATGTTGCGCAGTGCTGAGACAACTGATTCAGAGGCTTCTTTCTTCATGATATAGCCACGGGCTCCAGCCTGGATTGCCCGTTCTGCCCAAACGGATTCATCGTGCATGGAAAGAACCAGCATCGGGAAGTCTTTTTGAGCAGCGTATATTTCTTTGACTAGATCCAAGCCATTTTCTTCAGCAAGTGCAACGTCGATAATGGCCATATCAGGTGTTTCTGTCACAAATACTTTGCGAGCTTCCTGAATATCTTCGGCCATGGCGCAGACCGTGAAGTCTTCTTCCTGATTTATTAGTTCTTTCATGCCCATACGGAAAATCGGATGGTCATCCACAATAAGAATTTTTGAAATCATCACCTAACCCTGCTCCCGACAGGCTTACCCTGGTGCCGCATGTTTTTCCAGCTTGTATGTCAAGGCTGGCACCAATTGCCTTTGCCCTGTATTGCATGGTATGGAGGCCTAATCCCTTTTTCTTTCTTTGTTCCGTTATTCCCAGACCATCATCAATAATGGTGACAGATAGAGAGTCGTTGGTACGTTGAATTGTAATGCTAATATTTTGTGGTTTTCCATGTCTTGCTGCATTGAACATTGCTTCGCGTACAATGTAGTATACATTCGGAGTGATAGTATTTGCAAGGGGTTCGAGGTTTTTGTCGAAATTCAGTGTACAGGATAGTGGATACCGTTCTTCTATTTCAGTTGTTAATTCTTCAATGGCGGCCTGGAGTCCATGTTCTATTATGTGCACAGGATACAGTCCACGAGAGAGTCGTCGTGTTTTCTCAATGGCGTCTCTTATGAGGTTGCGAATTGTTGAAAGCTGTCTGGCGTGTTCCGGGAGCTGTTTTTCGATATTTTGCTGTAACACTTTACTCAACAACTCAATTCCACTGAGATGAGAGCCGAGGTCGTCATGGAGGTCACGTCCGATTTTGCTGCGCTCTTCTTCACCCACTGCGATGACTTGTCTTTCGAGTCTGGCCATTTCCATTTCAGAACAGGTTTTCTGGTTGTGGAGCCACATGCCCTCAAGAAGCATGGTCATTTGGCGTATGTCGGAGTTATCATATTCTCTGGTGCTGTTGCATACTCCGGCTACGAGAATAGTTGTATTCTTTTCGTTTACTGGGATATCCATGCGATTTTCAACTTCGTTTTTGTATGGATATGCAGAGGGTTTTGAAAGTTCATCCACTGAGTTGAAAATAGATGTTTTCTTTTGCAAGACACAATTTCCGGTGAGACCACTGTCAGAAAGAAGACGTGGAGGAAAGTTTTCGTCTGGACTGAGTCCAATGCTGCCTGTACTGATATTTATTTGAGAGCATAGAGTGCAGTGAGTCTGGGCGTGGTTAACAAGGGCCATATAACCTCTATCACTGTCGGTAATCTGGATGATTCTGTGCAGAACAAAATCATACTTGTCTCTGATACTGTACTCTTCCATTTCGCTGAGTTGGAGCAGGGTGTCGAGCCGCAACTCGTCACGGCGAAGGAGGTGTTCTTTCTGAACGATATCATCCACCATGGTATTGGCAAGTTCAGCTAGATCTTCGAATTCTGAGAAAGTGGAATCGCTATGGCTGATTTTTACTCTGGTGTGGGCTGCTTTTCTAAAAAAAGTAGTAAACAGGTTAATGTCATGTTTGATCTTCACTGAATGGTAGTACGCCATACTTGTTAAAAAAAGAACAGCCGTAACCAGAAGTCCAAGGAATATAAAAGCATTCTTTCTGGATGTTGATGTTGCAGATTGTTTTTCGTTTATAATTGCGTTCTCCATGGCAGTCATGGAGATGTCAACGAGAAGAATCCAGTTCCAGTCGGAATAGTGCTTAATAAAGGAAAGCCGTTGTTGTTCCTTGTTAGAAAAAGTATCGAAGGAGCTATAGAGGAGGATGCTTCCGGTGGTGTTATGGAGGCCTGTTTCCAACATGACTTTTCCATAGTTTTCACCACGTCTGTTTGTCAGGTCAGTGATTGATCTGCCAATGAGCGTACTGTTCGGATGGCTGAGGATAGTCCCGTTCGAGTTAAAACAGATGACATGCCCATTTTTACTGAATTGCATGTTTTGCATTGTGGTGAGTATCTCTTCCTGAAGCACTGTCTTTGCGATTTCATGGGACGTTGCTGCTCCGATGTACCAGTCGAATGGCTTGAAATGTTTGATAAAGCTCATGCCGGGGAAATGAGGTGTGTCGTCTTCTTTTTTGTGGTAAATACCGGCCCCTTTCTCATGAATAATACGGGTTATATCTGAAATAATTGTCCTGTATTGTCCATCTCTTACTTCCAGGGAGTTGTACCCTTCAAGGAGTGGGTCATCCGCAAAAAGGTCTATGGTGTTATCCGTAATTCTTCCTGTGAAATAGTAGCCTTGACCGTTGTTCCAGCGTATGGGCCGCAGTGTCTCGGTCACCATGGAACGAAGCTGAGCGTTGGTCATTGTGTCTTTATGCATCTGATAAATATGCGAGGCAATGGTGTAGGCGGATTGGACTTTCAGGCGCAATTTATCTTCAATCTCTAATATGGCCTGATGGCGTTGCTGGTCTATGAATTTCAGGACATTCTCAAGCTCTTCCTGTATCCTTTCCTGGTAGAGTTCCTTATAGTTTTGTTCTATGTTGGAAATGCTCTGACGATAGCTCTGATATTCATTAAGTGTCCAGAATATTGCTATAAAAAGTGTAAGTGACAGGAGTACAAGCAAAGACGATCGAAAAGGAGCAGCTGATAAGGATGGTCGACGTGGTGAGAGCAGCATCAGGTTAGCAACGGAAATAATGGCGGCAGAGTTTTGTTATTCATCTGTTTTAAGCTTCCTGATGGTTGGAAAAATGGTGCTGAGTTCAATACTCTTCATATTGTGGCGATTTTTGTCGCCAAGATGAAACACCACTCCTCCCAGGTTAAAGTTGGTTGTTTTTTGTATCATCAGGATGAATTTTTCCCGTGTTAATTTGCCAGGAATTAACTCTGCGATGGAGGCGAAAAGTTTAGCTGCAATGTAGCCTTCCAGGCTTGTAAATCCAAGTGGGTAGTTCCGTTGATATTTATGCATAGCTTGCTGATAGTCACGAACAAGTGGAATACTGTCGTCCCAGGGGAAGGGTACAACCTGGGAGACAATGACATCTTCACCATATTGACCCAGTGCGTCCTTCAGGCTGTTAGTACCAACAAAGGATATGTTACAGTAGAT